>JAIOQJ010000116.1:3423-13316 GCA_021413475.1 Planctomycetota bacterium
AAGGCATTTATCAGTGTGAACTCGACATGAAAACCGGGGCCCTCTCCAAGCCGACCCTGGCCGGCGAGACGAAGGATCCGTCGTTTCTCGCGTTTCATCCGAACAAGAAGTTTCTCTACGCCGTTAACGAGGGTCAGGCGAGCGTGAGTGCCTTTGCCATCGATCCCAAGACGGGTGATTTGACCTTTCTCAACTCGCAGCCGTCCGGCGGCGGAGCTCCTTGTCATTTGATCGTTGATCCCACGGGCAAGAACGTTCTGGCCGCCAACTATACGGGTGGAAGCTGCATCTGCCTGCCGATCGAAGACGATGGCAAACTCGGCAAGGCGACTTCATTCCATCAGCACAAGGGTGAGATGATCGACAAGAAGAAGCAAACTCCGCACGGACATTCGATCCACCTCGATCAGGCGAACAAGTTCGCTCTCTGTGCCGATCTCGGTCTCGACAAGGTCCTCGTCTATCGCTTCGACGCCACCAAGGGGACGTTGACGCCGAACGATCCGCCCGCGTTCGACACGCCAAAGGGTGCCGGCCCGCGGCATTTCGCCTGGCATCCGGATGGCAAGACTGCCTTCATCAACGGCGAAAGCGACATGACGATCATCGCCTGCGACTACGACGCCGCCAAGGGCGTTCTCACCAAGAAGCAGATTCTCTCCACGCTTCCGAAAGACGCCAATCGCAAGGGGACCAGCACCGCGGAAACCGTCGTGCATCCCTCGGGCAAATTCGTCTATGTCTCCAACCGCGGCCACAATTCGATCGCGATCTTTTCGATCGATCCCGCGACCAAGGAACTGAAAGCCGTCGGTCACGAAGCCCGCGACATTAAAACGCCGCGCAACTTCGCCATCGAACCGACCGGGCAATTTCTGCTGGTCGCCAATCAATCGGGCGGCAACGTCGCGTCCTATCGCATCAACAAGGACACCGGCGAACTGACGCCGACGGGCTCCACCGCGGCGGTGGAGTCGCCGGTCTGCGTGCGGTTTATGCCGTTGGGGAAGTAGAAGACGATAATGCGAATCTGGTCGGAGCAGCTACCTGGCGTTATCGCTTCGCGGCTGCTTTTTTCNNNNCAGAAACGCCAGCACGCAGGTGATCGGCAAGCTCACCCAGAAGAGCGTCGTGGGGTTTAGCGCGGCAGCGTGGTTGTAGACGAACCACTGCTGCACCGGAAAGGCGTAGAGGTAGACGCCGTAGGAGAAGTCGCCGCGCGAGGCGAAATTGTGCAGGCGGGGGATCGGTAGGAATGCGACGTAGAAAAACAGATAGGTTCCCAGGAACGGCAGAGCGAGCGGCAGGAACTTGAGTTCGGGGACCAGGGCGAAGAACAGCAAACCGACCACCATGACGGCGCACCCGACGACCGACCAGATCAGCCGTTCCCGGTAGAGATAGAACAACACTCCGGCGAGATAGAAGGTCGCCAGCCGCGGCCAGCGTTCGGGATAGCAGTAAAGGTACGACAGGCCGCTCCCCGGCATTTTCATGCCAAAATAGATCTGACAGGCAAAGAGCGTGAACGTCAGCGCGAACGCCGCCACCACGATGGCCCGCTTGCGGAACGCGCCGATGATGCCCAGGAACGCCACGCCGATATAGCAGAAGAACTCGTAACGGATCGACCAGAGCGAGCCGTTGACGTCCGAGATCGGCAAGTGGTCGAACAGTTTCGGTAGGCGCAATTCGAGATTGAACGCGCAGATGATGAATTCGAGCGGCGCGAATTGCCGCCAGTACTCCGAAAAACTTGAAGCGAGTAAGGGGCCGGCGATGAGGCCGCAGAAGAGCACCGTGGCGAGAAAACCCGGATAAATACGAAGGACGCGTTTCTTGAAATAGCTCCCGGCGGTGCGGCTCTTCTCCCAACTTTGGGCGATCAGGAAACCGCTTAGAATGAAGAAACCATTGACGGCCAGTTCGCCGCCGGTGATCTGCCCGCCGGTCAGACGCATGAAGATCTCATTCGCATTGTTCCCCTGGAGGAGCGGGTACGAATGAGAGAGAATCACCAGAATCGCCAGCACAAGGCGCAGGAAATCGAAATTGTTCCGACGGCCCTGGCTCAGTTCGCCGAACGTGCGCTTGCTCATATCCGCCACCGCACAATCATTATCTTGGCGAGCTGAGCCGCTTAAGAGGTTGTTAAATAATCTCGCGCAAAGACGCTAAGGCGCAAAGAAAGACAAGAAAAACTCGTCCTTCTTGGTTTCCTCTTTGCGACTTCGCGGCTTTGAGCGAGATGGTTTTATTTTCTTTCACGGCCGTTGACGCGTTGCGACGAACCTGGCAGCCAATCACATCGCCTTGATGTGATGGATGATGCGGTCGGCGAATTCGCTGCTCTTCGCACCGGCGGCTTCGCCGTAACCTTCGAACTGGCGGGCGATGTCGTAGGTGACAAAGAGCTTGCCCCCGGGGCCCTTCTTGGCCGTCTCTTCGCTTTCGGCGAACGTCTTCTCGAGGCTCTTGTTCACCAGTTCCGCGGCCTCGAACCAGCCCATGAATTCAAACAGCAAGACGCCGGAGAGGAGCACCGCGCCCGGGTTGGCCATGTTTTTGCCGGTGTACTTCGGGGCCGTACCGTGCGTGGCCTCGAACATGGCGGCCTTGTCGCTGATGTTCGCACCCGCGGCCAAGCCGAGACCGCCCGTCAGGGCCGCGACGGCGTCAGAGAGATAGTCGCCGTTCAGGTTCGGCGTGGCGAAGACGGAATACTCGTCGGGCCGAAGTTGAATCTGCTGGAAGACGCTGTCGGCGATGCGGTCCTTGATCACCAGTCGGCCGTTGGCGTCGCCGGGCTTCTTGCCGCCGCGCAGGGCCGCCGCTTCGGGCTTAACCGCGTCCCAAAGTTCGTCCTCGGTGATGACCTTGTCGCGGAATTCGGCCTTGGCGACTTCGTAACCCCAATCCTTGAACGCCCCTTCGGTGAACTTCATGATGTTCCCCTTGTGGACGATCGTCACGCTGGGGCACTTCTTGTCGAGAGCGTACTTGACCGCCATTCGGACCAGCCGCTTGGTCCGTTCCGGCGAAATGACTTTGATGCCGACGCCGGCGGAATCGAGGACGAGATCTTCCTTGTAGCCGAGTTCCCGCAGGAGCGAGATAACCTTCTTGGCCTTGTCCGAGCCGCTCTTGAACTCGATGCCGCAATAAACGTCTTCCGTGTTCTCGCGGAAGATGCACATATCGACCTTGCTCGCGTGCTTGTTCGGAGCATCGACGCCCTTGAAATATTTCACTGGGCGGACGCAGCCGTAGAGGTCAAACCGAAAACGGAGATAGACGTTGATGCTGCGGAAGCCGCCGCCGATCGGCGTGGTCAACGGCCCCTTCAGGCCGAGGCTGTAATACTCGAAAGCCTTGATCGTGTCGTCGGGGAGGTAGACCTTGCGCTGGCCTTCTTCGTCGAGGGCTTTGACCTGATCGTCGGTTACGGCGGGGTTGTAAGTGCTGCGTGCAACGTCGCCGGCGTGAACGTCGAACCAGACGATCTTCCGTTTACCCTTGTACGCTTTCTCGACGGCCGCATCGAGCACCTTGATGGCACAAGCGGTGATGCCCGGTACGGAGCCGACGTCCTGGCCAATGCCGTCGCCGCGAAGCAGGCAGACGATTGGATCGTCAGGGAATTTCCAGACGCCGCCCTCGACGACAACGCGGGTGCCCGTGGTGGGTGCTTTCAGTTTTTCGTACGTCGGTGTGCTCATCGTTTCCGCTTTCGTCATCAATCAGGAGAGGATGTCAGGAGGGTGGGAGCTTACCTATTTGAGAATGATGTATGAGGACGGGCGGACGACGGCAAATCGCGAATTGAGGCTTTCATGACCCCGCGAATTTCATCAACTCTGGAGGGTATCTTGGTTTTCGCCCCGAATGGGGCGACGGAATGTAGCCACGGGTGGAGCGAAGCCCGCTTTGGCGGGCGCAGCGCAACCCGTGGAAACTCGACGCCTAAGCAACTCGCCCCGTGAGGGGCGAAGGAATTCCTCCGCCCCTCACGGGGCGGCATACCACGGGCGATCGTTTCCACGGGTTCCGCTTCGCTCCACCCGTGGCTACATTCCGTCGCTCCTTCGGAGCGAAGACAAAGCAAAGGCGAAAAATATCGACCCGGACGAGCCTGCCGCTTGCCGCTTAGAAATTACGGGAATAAACGAAGTCGATTCTGGATCCTTCTTTTGTGACCAGCGCAAGGACCTGGCATCGCTTCGTTCGTACTTCGGACGGGCGACCCGATAATAAATTCCGGAAAGGCGCGAACCTCGCGTCTTTCGGAATCATCCTTGCGGTGACACGCCATTTTCTCAGGGTATTTGGAAGGGGCCGCCAACATGCAGCGAAAGACCCTGCCTTCTCACTCTCCTAACTGGACGCGCGCATCGCAATGGCCCATGCTTGCCGCGCACCGAAGCACCTCCCGACATGGAAAATCGCTCGCGATTCAGGGATAACCTGATGGGGCGAATAAATGCGGGGGCGAATTCAGCGAAATGCCTGATCGTGGGCGTCCTTATTTTGATGTGTGCTTTTCAATGAGACGGGTCCGGCGTGTAAAGAGCCAGACCGCCTGAAAGGGCCGACGTTGCGGCGTCGTCCCCTTCCAGCTTGACGAAGAAGGCGATTCCTCACGGGATCGACCTTCGCGTTCGTGGCCGCCTCGATACTCTTCGGAGTGAAATGCGAGCCGTGAACGGGGCCGTGTCTATGCGACGACTACTCAGGTGGGAGCAGTCGAACACGGCGTCCGGCATCCCTCAACCACTTTGCGGATGCCTTTGGACCGGCGAAAGCCGCCCATATCGTGTAAGGATGGGCTGGAAGAACGGAACGGGCCAAGTGTCCGAGACACAATTGCAAGCCGGCTCTGATTCAAGGAGCCGACCGCGCGGGTTGTCTCGAAAACCTGGTTCATCCATCGGGAGGCGAGACTGGCAGCCAAACCCGTCTTGGTGTGAATGGCGGATCGGTGGGGTTCGTATGGCCTCGCCGATCCGCCTCCTTTTTTTGGTAGGGCAACGTACTCGTCAATAGGCGAGCCAGGTTGCGTAAGCTCCTTAAGGACTGCAAGCCGAGCGAGACGTCAAATCCTCCAGGTGCTTACTCAACCTGGCTTGCCTTGTCTTCGACGCCGCAGCCTCTCCCAGGGTGCGAGCGGCACATAAAGGCATAGCGAATAAAGCGGAAAGGCCGCGATATCGAGATGGAAGAATGTCAACACGTGAAAAACGACTCCGAAAATCAGTGCCGGCACGCGGGTGGGCCGCCAGAGAATCCAGAGCGGGAAACCGACCTCCCAAATTAACGCGGCCCAGGTCATCGCCTGGGAAACACTGTACGGAATCGCCACGGCCGACCAACGGGCCCAGGCCAGATCGTGGTTCACGTAATGCATGATGCTGCCGTCCCACCACATCTTGCCTTGCAGCTTGTAGTAACCATTCATGAAGTACATCAGCACCATCTGGATCAGCATCAAGCGGGCCGGCCAGGCGGAGACGAAAACTGGGCCGTCGACTCGCGGCCGGCGGCGAATGCTCCAGGCGGCATCACTCGGAGCCAGGATCAGGAGCAACAGAATGAAATGCCGAATTCGATCGCCGGAATTGTGCAAGTAAAAATTCGTGTTGTAGAACGAAAGCGACAACGCCCAAAGGAACAACGCCATCAATCGCGGCCGCCAGCCAAGAACCAGGAGCGCCGACGCTCCGATCCAGACACCAAGGCAGATGGACGCACTTCGTACTTTCGGCAACCAGTGGAGAAGCGACCAGTTCCAATGCGGCGCGGCGAAACGGTCGGCAAAGACGTCCGGCTCCGCGAGGCTACCCGGCCCGTAAAGCTGGATCAGCATCGGCATGTAAAAGAGGAGAGCGTCGAGCAGCAAAACTAACCCCGTGACGATTCGCCAGCCGGCCAGTCGCTCGGCGGGGATCGGTGCCGTCAACCATTTCCAGCGATTTAGCGGAGGTGGCAGCCAGGGCAGGGTCCCCACGACGGGTGAGTTCATCGGGTCTCCCCCGTGGCCAGAGGAACGAACTTCTCGAGGACCAGGTCATACGCTTCCACGGGCAAGTAGCCGGGCGTGGGTTCCGTGTTTGGCCTCCAACGCGCTAGGGGAATCATGAAGGTTGGCGGCCGCTCACGGCTTCCCGGCAATGGCGTGGGGAAAACGATGACGCGCAGAATCATCTCGCTGGGCGGCGGCAACTCGGGACGCAGTTGGTGGTACAACTTCAAACTGAATCCGAAATACGCTTGCAACGAACGCTGCTGTTGGCGAACACGGTCGAGGACCGCCTGTCGCCATTCCTCTCGACGTTCGCGCAACGACGTCTCGCTAGCATTCCAGTAGATGATCGCTATTAGAAAGTCATAGCTGTCGAGCCGACTGAGTTGACCAGGCCAGCGAAAATAGTTGTTGGGATCGTGCGGCAGATGCTTGGGGTTTAACTGGATCCACCTCACGATGCCATCGTGAGACGTCTTGGTTTCCATCACAGGGAAAATGCTCTGCTTCCCAAAGTCGGGCGCGAATAAAGACCACGCCTGAACTTGGCCGGAGATCTCGCCGTAGCGATCGATGGCCGAACCAAGACCATTAATTCCTTCCTGGATAAAGCGAATATCGGTTGCTGTCCCTTCTCGTTGGATGCGAATATCGAATTCGCCTCGCTGGACCGGCATCTCGCGCGGCACGAGTTGGATCAAATTCGAGAGCGGTAAGTAAACGACCTGGAAGAGAACGAACAGACCAAGCAAAATTGCCTTCCAGCCTGGGGACTGCTTCGCCGTCGTTTCCGTGGTCATTGCTGGTTCACTCCGCGCGGTCGGGTCGCTTCCACCGTAGCCGAGAGGAATCACAGATCTTTTTTATCGAATGGCATTGGGAATAATTCACCCATCGTTGTTCGTACCAATATACCGTCGCGGTTGCCCATAAGAACCTCAATGTTTCCGCAGAACTCCCAAAGAAGTTGACGGCATGCCCCACAGGGGCTTGTTGGTCCGTCGGTATCGGTCACAATGCAAACTCGCTTAAACTTCTGCTTGCCTTCAGAAACCGCTTTGAAGATCGCCACTCGCTCCGCGCAAATGGTCAGTCCATAGGTGGCGTTCTCGACATTGCAACCGCCAATGAATTCGCCGTCGTCCGTTTCGAGTGCGGCTCCGACTTTGAAGTTCGAAAAGGGGGCATGTGCGAACTTCCGAGCTTTCTTCGCCGCTTTCCACAGTCCATTTTCGCGTGATTTCTTCGGCATGATAGCTCCTGAAGAAAGAACCTAACCCCCACCTCTTCCCTCCTAGGGAAGGGGGCTGGGGGGTTAGGTCTCTTCGGTCAAAATCTCATGAATCAATGGCATCGCTGCCGGCGCATCGCTTTCGAGACGCACGGCCTTCGACAGCCAGTGTAGCGCCTGTTGAAGCTTCCCATCGTCGCGATAGTGTATTTCAAGAATGTCGTCCCCGGGCGTCACGCGCGTGCCGACCGGTGAGTGGATAATGATGCCGACGGCATGGTCTACCTGGTCCTCAGCCTGATGGCGGCCCGCGCCCAGGACCATTGCTCCATGGCCGAGCAGTTCCGCGTTCAGGTCGGCCACATATCCGTTGCGTTCCGCTTTCAGATAATGGCGATGAGACACCGAAGGAAGCCGCGAATAGTCGTCGATAACACGCGGATCGCCGCGTTGCTGTTCGATAATCGCTCGGAATTTCTCGAGACCGGCACCGGATGTGAGCGCGTCTCGTATTTTCCTTTCCGCTTCCTGGTCGTCGGCCGCGAGGCCCGCGAGACGAATCATGCGCGCTGCGAGAGTGACCGAAAGTGTCTCCAAATCCCTGGGCCCGTTCCCTTTCAGCGTCTCGATGCATTCGATGATCTCAAGCGAATTGCCGATCGCTCGGCCCAGCGGGTGCTCCATGGCAGTGATTAGGGCCTCCGTCTTTAAGCCGTTGGCAGCACCGACCGAGACGATCGACTTGGCGAGCGCCCGTGCATCGGGCAGCGTCTTCATGAACGCTCCGCGGCCGACTTTGACATCCATCACGAGCGCGTCGATTCCCTCCGCGAGCTTTTTGCTCAGAATCGATGCGGTGATCAGCGGGATACTTTCGACGGTGGCGGTCACATCTCGCAGGGCGTAGAGTTTTTTGTCCGCCGGTGCGACGGCGGCCGTCTGTCCGATCAGGCCGACGCCGATCTTCGCGAGGGCCTCGCGCAGTTCGTTTTCGTGAAGACCGACACGGAAGCCCGGGATCGATTCGAGTTTGTCGAGCGTTCCGCCGGTATGCCCGAGTCCGCGGCCCGACATCATCGGCACGATGCCGTCGCAGGCAGCCACCAGCGGGGCGAGGATCAGCGAGGTTTTGTCACCGACGCCGCCGGTCGAATGCTTGTCGACTTTGGGGCCGGGGATGCTCGACCAGTCGTAGCGCTTGCCCGAGTGACACATGGAGTGGGTGAGATGAGCCGTCTCCGCTGGCGTCATGCCGTTCAGCCAGATGGCCATCAGCAGGGCGGAAAGCTGATATTCCGGCCAAGTATCGTGGGCGGCCGCGGCGACGAACGCCTCGATTTCGGACGGGGTGAGTTCCCCGCCGTCGCGCTTGCGGCGAATAATATCCACGGCTCGCATCGAAATTCTCGCAACTACCTAGCTTGTTCTCCGAAGGCATTGATACGATAATCCGCTGGGAAGGTGGAGACGATGTCCGATTTCGCACAACTCGATCGCGTCGCTTTCCGAGCGGAGACGTTCGGCAAGTTGAAGGAGCTGCGCGGCTATCAGAAAGGGCACAATGTCCCCGAGGGAAATTCGCCCTATGCCCGGAAATTCGTCGCGAAGATCGCCGCGGAGGATATGCAAGCCGACCTCGATCGGATGTTCCAAATTCTGCGTGAGACGTTTAACTTCAAGCGAAAGCAGATCGAATCATCGATCGATGAAAGTTCCGGCGTCATTCGCACGCCCCGGTTTCACTACTCGGTGCAGGTCTTGCCCGACCCGAGCGACTCCTCGCACATCCTCTGGCGGCGCGAATTGACGGCCCTCAGTGACCCACTAGCCATCCGCGAACCCGAATTTCAGTCCGTGTTCGGCAATATGTTCACAATGCTCGTCTTCGAGTTCGCCGTGCCGATCGCCATCGAAAAACTGATCGATCAACTCGAAGAGGAAGATCGACCGGGTCTCAAATTGAAGTACACGGGCGATCTGTCGCATTGCGAGATCACCGTGAAGGGATTCGCCGGTTCGATCCGCATCGACCAAAAATCGCTGCTGATTGAGGGACAGGCGACTTCGACCGCGGCGTCGCTGTTCGATATGTTTCTGGCCTTTCTCGAACGCATGCCGCGTGAACGGTTGCAAGCGTTGCGGTGAGGTTCACCGAGAAAAGCAATCACGAAAACACGAAAGAATGAAAGCAAGAAATAATCCATTTTCTGATTTCGTGCATTCATTCTTCCGTGTTTTCGTGATGAGATTTTTGGATCACGGATTGGAAAGCCCAAAGTTTTCGAGGCTTTTCCTCGTCACGTTCGGTGAGAGGCGGATTTTTTCTTCGGGTCCGGTCGCTTTTCGATAAACTCATTGCGACGTTCGCTTTCCGGGCCGAGTCGGTTTCAACATGACCACCAACCAACCACTCGTCGGCATCATCATGGGGTCCCAATCGGATTGGGATACGCTCATGCACGCGGCGGAGACGTTGACGACGTTTGACGTTCCGCATGAAGTCCGCGTCGTTTCCGCGCATCGGACCCCCGATTTGCTCTTCGAATATGCGAGCTCGGCGGAATCGCGCGGCCTCGAAGTCATCATCGCCGGTGCGGGCGGAGCGGCACATCTGCCGGGCATGACGGCGGCGAAAACCGTGCT
>JAIOQJ010000117.1 GCA_021413475.1 Planctomycetota bacterium
CGAACCAAAACGACGTAGAAAACTCTTCATACCTGCTCCTTTGGTTTGATGGTGGTGTCGTTACCTTTCCATCTATTTCAAGGAGCAGGTTCTTCATCCCGACTTGTTGCGGCTCAGCCGCGCCAAGTTTGATCCGTGTTCAATCCGTGGCTAAAATTCTTCTTCTGGTTCGGATAGCCCGTTCCGAATATGGTAGGAACTGACGCGCTGATACACATTGTAGGCGAGGGCGGCCGGGTTATGAGCGAACATCGTTGGACGATTGTCGAGGCGAGCGAGGCGATCCGCTGTGGGACGTTGACACCGGTCGATCTTCTCATTCAGTGTCTTCAAAGGATTGATCGCCTCGAGCAAAAGGTTCGCGCCTGGGTCTTTGTTGACCGGGAGGGGGCCAAAGCTGACGCGGAGCGGCTGACGGCTGAGTTGAAGAAAGGGCAGTGGCGCGGGCCTCTTCACGGCATCCCGATCGGCGTCAAAGATATTTTCGATGTCTTCGACTGGCCAACGGCGGCGGGTTCGAAGTTCTGGGCGAACAGCATCGCCCGCCAGGATGCCCCCGTAGTCAGGCAGTTGCGGCAAGCGGGAGCGGTGCTTCTCGGCAAAACCGTGACGACCGCTTACGCCAGCTTTGATCCGCCTGTGACGAAGAATCCGTGGAATTTGTCGAAGACACCGGGCGGCAGTAGCAGCGGCTCGGCGGCGGCGATCGCGTGCGGGATGTGCCTGGGGGCGCTCGCTTCGCAAACCGGCGGTTCGATCACCCGGCCGGCGGCCTATTGCGGCGTGTGTGGTATCAAGGCGACGTACGGTCGAGTGAATCTCGAAGGCATCGTGCCGTTGGCGGCCTCGATGGATCATCCCGGAGCGATGGCCGGCTGTGTGGCCGATCTGGCGATCATGCTGCAAGCGATCGTGGACGTGGGCGGCCGAATCGTTGATGCCTGGGAAGTTCCGGAACCGGCCGACTATGTCACGTCGATTAACGAGCAACCGTTTCTCGAAGCCGGTCGATTTCGCGGAATGTTCGACACCAAGATGGAACCTACATTGCGTTCCATTTACGAGATGGCGGTGGAGCGCCTGCAAGTTGCGGGGCTGAATGTGATCAATTGCCCGTTGCCGCCCGCGTTCGCGGAAATCACGCCGCGTCATCAGATGGTCATGGCGGTCGAAGCGGCAAATTTTCATGAAAGCCGCGTCCGCCGACATCCCGATGATTATCCGCCGCGTATTCGTTCATTGATTGATGAGGGGCTGAGTGTGCCAGCAGCGGAGTTCGCGCGCACACTCGAGCACCAGAAGGCCTTGAAATTCAGTATTCTCGATGCTTTCCGAGAAGGCGTGACGGTGGCGATCACCCCCGCAACGGCCGGCCCCGCGCCCGATGCGTCGACGACAGGTTTGCCGATCTTCAATTCGCCCTGGAGCTATCTTGGTTTGCCGACCGTGAACTTCCCCATCGGCTGGACAGATGACGGCTTACCGGTGGCGATGCAACTGGTCGGCCGGCCTTGGGAAGAAGCGGAAGTGTTGCAAATGGCCGCCTGGTGCGAACGGATCCTCGGCTTTCCCCATCGCGAGGTTGCGTGAAGCAATCACCAGCCATGTCGTTCGACGACCTACTCGACATCCTGTATGAGGACAACCACGGAATCGCGGTCAACAAACCGTGCGGCTGGCCGAGTGCGCATTTCGACGGCGAACACGAAACGGTCGATCGGCTCGTGAAAAGTTACCTGAAGGAGAAGCATCAGAAGCCGGGGAACGTTTTCCTCGGCGTGGTGCATCGGCTCGATAAACCGGTCTCCGGTGTGTTGCTCTTCGCTCGCACCAGCAAGGCCGCGGCACGGTTCTCCGAGCAGTTTCGCGAGAACACCATCGAAAAGATCTACTGGGCCGTAATCGACACCCACGGAAAGTCACTCCCCGTCTTCGGTACCTTCGAGGATTGGTTGCGCAAGGACGAGACAATCGGCCGGGTCGAAGTCGTCGATCCGAACCGCGAAGGGGCGAAGCAGGCGATTCTCCACTATCGCACGATTGTGGAACATCAGGGGCTGGCTCTCCTGGAAATTCGGCCGCAAACCGGGCGCACCCATCAGTT
>JAIOQJ010000118.1 GCA_021413475.1 Planctomycetota bacterium
GGAAACGTCGGCGGGAAAATCGCGGGAACGTCGGCAGGTAAGTATGAAGTTACTTTACCCACAATCATCGGCTTCGGGAAGAAAATAATTGACGGCAGCGTCCAAAGTCGAGTAGGGTTAACCATTGGAGAGGGGCGTCGATGGTTGCATTTTGAGTTAACCGACCCTCGTACTCCGCGAATGGTCTCACGATCCCGCCTTTGCTTTCCCCACCGTTAATTGTCTCGCCTCGCTCTCCGAACGATGAATTTTCATGACCTCTCCAAGCATGCGTGTCAACGTTGCATTGTTGTTGGCCTTGGCGATCGCGGCGTTTCCGCCGTTCGCACGGGCGGCGGACGGCGAGCGGCCATTGCATCAGCAAATCGATACGCTCGTGGCCAAGCGTCTGGCCGAGCTGAAGATCGTTCCCGCGGAAGCGAGTAGCGATGCGGAGTTCCTGCGTCGCATTTATCTCGATCTGACCGGGGTCATTCCCACCGCCACGCAAGCCCGCTCCTTTCTCGACGACAAGTCGCCGAACAAGCGAAGTCGATTGATCGACGAACTGCTTGCCAGTCCCGATTACATCCTCCACATGGCTCGGGTGTTCGACGTCATGCTGGCCGAGCGCCGCGTTGCGACGATCAATTCTTACGATGTGACGACCGCGGCCTGGCGGACATATCTGGCGGGTGCGTTTGCCGAGAACAAGCCCTGGGATCGGATCACCCGGGAAATACTGGGCAGCGACGGGGCGGACGAAAAGTTCGCCGGCGCGGCCAAATTTTATCTGGTCCGCGACGTCGCCCCACATCAACTCACGCGCGATATTGGCCGCCTGTTCCTCGGCGTTGATTTGCAATGTGCTCAGTGCCACGACGATCCGCGATTCAAAGACTATCGCCAGGCCGACTATTTCGGTATCTTTGCCTTCACGCAACGGATGAAATTGCACCCGATGACGCCGAGAGGGGCATTGGTGGCGGAAACGGCCGTCGGCAAGACGACGTTCACATCGGTCTTCACGGCCAAGAGCGGTGAAACCAACCCGCGGCTTCCCGGCGGAGCGATGATTGCCGACCCTGCGCTCGAAAAGGGGAAGGAATACGTCGTCCAACCTGGCCCCAAGGAACGCGGCATTCCGAGCTATAGCCGACGCCTGAAACTGGCCGAGCAGTTACCGCGGCCCGAAACGCAGGGCTTCTCCCGCAACATCGCCAATCGACTTTGGGCAATGGTCATGGGCCGGGGGATCGTATACCCGCTTGATCTGAATCATGCCGCCAATCCTCCGTCGCATCCTGAATTGCTCGCCCGGCTCGAACAATGGCTCGTTGAACACAAGTACGATATCAAGGCGATGGCGCGGGAAATCGTTCTGAGCGAGACTTACCAGCGTTCAAGTGTCCTTCCCAGAGGGGTAAAAAAGCTACCCGACGAGGCATTTGCGGTCGCTCCATTGCGAGGCCTGACGGCCGAGCAATTGCGTTGGTCCGTTCTGCAAGCCACCGGCCGGATCGAACAGCATCACGCGAAGCTCGACCTCCAACAAAAGAAAGCCCCGCCTTCGAAAACTGCCACGGTAGAGCCTGCCTGGAAGGTGCGGAACACTCGCAACGATGCGCTCGAACGCCAAAGCGCAAGCCTGCTTGCTGCCTTCGCCGGCTTGCCCGGCCAAGCGGAGGGTAGCTTTCAGCCGGTGGTCGATCAGGCCTTGTACCTGCGCAACAGCACGAAGCTCCTACCGCTCTTGCAAGACGAGCCCGGAACGACGCTGGCCCGATTGGGAGCGATGCGCGAAATCGAGCCGCTGGCCGAGGAACTCTATCTTAGCGTGCTGACCCGCCGGCCGACGGGGGACGAGATCGCGGATGCCAAGCAACTGATTGAGTTGGCCAAGACGCCCGCTGAACGCCGCGAACAGTTACAAGCATTGATGTGGGGTCTGCTTTTGTCGGCCGAGTTTCGTTTGAATCACTGATTCAGGAATTACACGATGATTCATGACCATTCGAACATTGCCGATCAACCGATGTCGCGCCGCGCGTGGCTTGCCGGAACGGCCGGGGCCCTCGCTTGCGGCACCCTCGCGAATCCTCTGCGAGCCGAGGCGACCAAGGGGCCGCGGAAGCAATTGCTGCTGTTGTTTCTGTCCGGGGGGGCCAGCCAATTCGAGACCTGGGATCCCAAACCGGGCACCAAGACTGGCGGCCCTTTTCGTGCCATTCAAACGTCCCTCAACGGAGTGCGCATCGGCGAGCTTTTGCCGCAGACCGCGAAGATCATGCACCGCTTGACGGTCGTCCGCAGCTTGAACTCGAACATCCCCGACCATTTTCAGGGGCACTATGCGATGCAGTCCGGGCGCATTGTCCCCGGCTATCCCGTGCTTGGTTCCGCCGTGGCAAAATTGCTCGAACGCCCGGACAATGTCCTCCCTGGCTATGTCTCGATTCGCCGTGACGGTCCGAAGGCATACACGGATGTTGGCGATGCCGGCTTCCTTGGTGCGAAATACGAAGGCGTGCGGATCTACAATAATCAGCCGCCCGAGAATCTCGTTCAGCCGCCGACGGTTAAGTCGGCGTTGGCCGACGCGGTCGATAGAGTGCGTCGGGCGTCGGACGAACGATTCCGCCAAGGTCGTGAAGAGGCGCCCATCCACTCTTACAGCACGACATTCAATCAGGCCAAATCGTTGATGCAACGCCGTGAAATCTTCGATCTGACGAAGGAATCGACCGCCGACCATGAACGCTACGGCAAGCACGACTTCGGTCAGAATTGTCTCCTCGCGCGTCGATTGCTTCAGTCAGGAGTGACCTGCGTCAGGGTAACTCATTTCGATTGGGATGCCCACCAGGACAACTTCTACTGGCATCAGGTCCGTTGTGCCGAGTTCGATCGCACGTTTGTCACCCTACTCAACGATCTATCGGAACGCGGCATGCTCGAGCATACGCTCGTGGTCATCTCCGGTGAGATGGGCCGAACTCCGCAAATCAACAATCTCGGCGGACGCGATCACTGGGGGCGTGCCTGGAGCGTCGCGATGGCCGGTTGCGGCGTGAAGCCGGGGATCGTCTACGGTTCGACGAACGACGCGGGCACCGAAGTGAAAGACAAGCCCGTCAAGCTCGGCGATTTGTTTCACACCTACCTGAGCGCCCTCGGGATCGATTCGAGCATGAAATACCAAATCGATGGCCAATCGAATCCCGTGGCCGACCCCGCGGCCAAGCCGATCGACGCACTCCTCGCTTAAATTCTCTCCTGAGCGATTCATCATGGCCATCGATCCATCGAAGTCGAAGCTCGCGACCGAGCACAAACACGAATCGCCGCTATTAAGCTGCGCCTTTGACCCCACAGGTCGATTTCTGTTCGCCGGCGGACGCGACCGAGGCGTGGTGATTGTCAATTTGGCATCGAACAAAAAGAACACGCTCACCGGGCACGAGAGTTGGGTCGGCGTAATGGAACGCGCGGCCGGCAATCTGGTGCTGACCGGCGATTTCGTGGGGCGTCTGATCGCCTGGGATTGCAGTGGCGCGGAGCCCAAACAGCGATGGAGCGCCGAAGCACATGCGAGCACCATTTGCGGGTTGTCGGTCAGTGCCGATGGTAAGTCGTTCGCAACCGCCGACCGTGACGGAATCGTCCGTGTCTGGCAGACCAGCGACGGCAAGCGGCTGCACGAATTGCCCCGGATCGAACACCCGGTCTATGGCGTCGCGTTGCACCCGGATGGTAAGCGATTAGTCACGGCCGACCGCCAGCCGCAAAAGCCTCGCATCAAGGTGTGGGACATTGCCTCCGGCAAGGAGCAACTCGCCATCGATCTCGCCGAACTTTCGGGCTATCGGCGGGTCGAGGATATCGAGTGGGGAGGCATCCGTGGTCTCACGGTATCCCCCGATGGCAAGCAGATCGTCGCCTGCGGCCGCACTGGCTACGACGGCCCGGCGAGTGCCTATGTGTTCGATGTGAATACCGGCAAACAGCAACGCAAACTCGCTTCGACACTCAAAGGGTTCTATTACGCAGTCAAGTTCCATCCCCAAGGTTTTTTGATGACCACCGGCGGCGATGTGGGGAAGGGGGAGTTTCGCGCCTGGAATCCAGAGAAGGATGCCTCGCTCGCCGATGTCGCCACCCCCGGACCATGCACTTCGATCGACATTCATCCCGATGGCAAGCGGTTTGCCGTGACGCAGACGATCGGCAAAGGCTCGTATCCCGACTCGGGGACGCTCATCGTCTATGATTGGATCGCGTGATTGCTGCGGTGGAGTGTTGCTCCTCCTCGGCCTTCATCTCAAACAAAACATTCGGCAAAATCCTTTCCCAGCGCGAACGACCGTCATCGGCGATTTCGAATGGTGCGCCAGGAGATCTAACGGCCAAAGAAAACGTGAAGCCGAAGCACTGACGGAACTGGTCGATATGCTTTTCCTGATGAAGGCGCGGGCCGGGTAAACCGACTTCTTCCGACCCTGATAAGGGTCGCAGCTATTAGCCGGCGGTTGAGCGAAGCGACACCGCCGGTAGAACCACAAATCCCAATCGATCCCGGAGGAATCGCAGCGAGTCGGCGTTGCTGCGACCCCTTCCGGGGTCGGGAAACTCGCGGATCCGTAACCCCGGGTGCGCGAAACGCGACCCGGGGCTAATAGCTGCGACCCCTATCGGGGTCGGAAGAGGTGATGCGGCTTGCTCCCAGGGGACGACATCGTCTGGGTTGGAATCGTCGTCCGCGACGCGACGACGCAATTCGGACCGCTGTGCCTCGGTCAACAAGGGTGGCGACGACTCGGCCGCAATGGTGTCCCAGATGTCCAGAACGAAGGCAATTCGCTGCTCGCGGCTCAACTGGTTTATTCCCAAGGTCTCATCGTTTCGACGAGGTTCGTCTGGAAGGTAAGTAACGAGCCCAGACGAGCCCACTCGTATTGTCGCATTTCCAACCAATTGTACCCCGCATGGGCCGTGCTGTCGACCGAAGGCTTCCGACGCGACTTGCGGCTATCACAACGGCAACTGAACTTACAAATGAAAAGGCAACCGCAAGGGACCGATCGCGCGTACAATTCACTTCTTGCGCAACGTCTTCAAATCAAAGAGAACCACTCGGTGGAGGTCCGCAACGGCCAGCAGACCGTCCTGTTTGCGGAAGGCGCAGGCACCTCTTCGATCATAACCCACGATTCGTTGGTCGCGAAAAAAGTCCTCCTTGACCTCAAAAGTCTGGATGTCGCGAAGTGCGACGCGGCCAGCGCTATCTGCACTGATGAAAAACTTGCCATCGGGACTGAAGGCGATCTGCTTCACTTGAGCCACTTGGCGGAAATCACGCCGTTTGCCGACCTCCAATTGATCCCCATTCCGTTCAAGCGGCCAGAAATACACCGCTTGTCGATACACGGCGGCCAGCAGCTTCCCGTTTCGGTCGAAATCGAGGAAATAGGGGAACTCGTTTTTTGGTACCTCCAGCGTTGCCAATCGGTTAAAGGTTCGGGCATCATGGATGACTACTTGATTGGACGCGGTGGTGGCGAGCAACGAACCGTCAGGCGACCATGCCGCCGCGTCGACGCGATCCTCGTAGCCGTCCAGTTTTTCGATCATGGCTTTCTTGTCGACGTCCCAGATTTGGGCTGTCTTGTCATCGTGCGTCGAGCAAAGACGCTTTCCGTCACTCGAAAAAGCGGTATTCCATATTTTCGGTTGGTTCGGAGAATCTTTGGACAAGACGATCGGTTCAATCGATTCCGCTCGATTGAAATAGGACAGCCTACCATGAGGCGGGAAAACGGCGACCTTCGTGGTATCTGGAGAAATGGCTGAAACGGTACGTACGTCATTTCCAAATGGCTGGGTTTTGGGTGCCTCTGGCGCTACTCCGATGACTTTTCGTTTATCCACGTCAATCCAACAAGCGTGCTCAAGCTGGGTGCCGCAAGCAAGCGTCTTGCCATCATCGCTGAACCGCAGTGCTATTACTTCACCAATGTCCTCTGGCAGCGGGATTTGGGCGATGGCATCTACCGGCAATGGGCCCAATCTGGGATCGAAATTAAGTTCAATTTTCTTCGGCGTTTTTGCGGGTTCTTTCAAAATTGGAGGAGGCAATTCCGGCACATTGACGACCGGAACGTGTTGTTGCGGGATAAAGACGTTAGCTAGCTCCTTTTCCTTTCGACCCAACTTGACGGAATAGATCACCACGATAATCACCCCAATTAGCACCACGACACCAAGAATGGGAATTACCCAGCGACCAATGCCAGTCGATTCATCGCGTTCGTCACGTTCGCGCCGACGATCTCGGCGTGGCCGAGTTACAACTTCCTCCTCCTCGTCTCGGGCAGACGCGAACGGCACTTCGACGTCGAAGACCTTTCGGCAATGCGTGCAGCGCACTCGGTCGCCGACTTCCCGGCTGGGCAGCGCGAATAATTCACCGCACTTCGGACAATCGAGGTCCACCAATTCTTCGCGTGCCTGGCGGACCGGCCTATCACGGCGACGCGAAGGCGCGTCGATCTCGTCCGGTTCGGCGTCGTCCTCACCTCGCCGGGGACGCCGACGCGTTTTGCGCCGTTCCCTTTCAAATGCAAAGGCTGCCGGGATCGATCCGGCCAGCGCGGCAACGATGGGTATTTTGATGAACAGGCCGGAAAAGATCGCTCCAGGCACGACTACCCCCATCACGGCGTGGCAGGTGACGTAAATAATGAACGCCGTGATCGTGATCGGGACCGGGAAACGCTTGACGAAAATGCCGAAGCCAATGAAGACGACGCCCACCCCGGTGAACACCAAAAAGAGTTGTTGTGCCCAGACTGCGGCTTTGCCCTGGGTGAAAAAATACAAGTTGGCACCGGACGTGATAAAACCGACGACAAGCAATATCACACGGACCGCGAAGATTTGTCTCAGGCCATTTGAACGCTCGTCCGTGTCGTCTTCATATCTGCGGCTTTTTTCATTTCGGCGGTCGGGATAGGAACCCATGTGGGCGTTCTCCAGTTAGGCGTGGGAGTTTGAGACGCCGGTGGTCGGTGCGTTCTCTGGCTGACTATTAAATAGAGTGTCGGCATCGAAACGAACAGATTACCGCACGTGACGAGAAAAGCGATCAAAAAGTGGAATCGTGGATTAGTCCTTGTCCCGCAACTCCTGAATCTCTTTGTCATCCGGAAATGCTTCCTTGGCCAGCTTGGCGAGTTGAATGAAGACAGTTCCGAAGGTCTTGTTGGTTTTGGATTTGCCAAAGTTACCGAACTCACCGCCTATGTCGCCGATCGAAAGATTGAAGCATCCGAAACAGATTGCCACTTCAATTGATTCTTTGCCGTTCCAGATGCGGTATCCGACGCCCGGTTCAAAACACTTGGCACCCTCGCCAAAGTAAGCCTCGTCTGTCGTCAATACCGCGGCCAACTTGCCGGCGAACACTTTGCCCTGTTCCTTGCCGATCGCCGTGATGACGAAGCGGCGGAACTTCTTGTCCCCTTTAGCGTCCTCGTCGCCGTTGAGGCGATAGACTTCGACCCGATCCGCTCCTTTGAGAATCGCGAGCGTTTTCTCTCCGAGGAGTTTCTCCACTTTCTCGCTGGGCCTCGCCTCTTTATCCGCCGCGGAAACTTGTCCGCCGAGGGATAGGATCAGGAGCAATGCGCGGCCGGTTTTGCAGAATGTTGTCATTGGTTGTCCTCCGCATGGTAATCCGCAATATCCAAAGTGCGCTCAGGCTTTGTTCAGCTGAGTGGGGATGATGAGCCGCAACGTGGGGACAAGCTTCTAGCTTGTCCGAATTTGGACAAGCTAGAAGCTTGTCCCCACAGCACAACCCCGATCCGTTTTGCTACCCCAACACCTCCCCCATCACCTCCCCATGCACATCCGTCAGCCGCCTTTCGATGCCGTTGTGGTAATACGCCAACCGTTCGTGGTCCAACCCCAGCAGATGCAGAATCGTCGCGTGCAGGTTGTAGATCGACGAGATCTTGTCGACGGCTTTGTAGCCGAATTCGTCGGTGGCGCCGTAGCTGAACGCACGTTTGACGCCGGCTCCCATTAGCCAGGCGGTGAAGCCTTTGGGGTTGTGGTCGCGGCCGTTGGTCCCCTTCTGGAATGTCGGCATGCGGCCGAACTCGGTGACCCAAGCGACGAGCGTGTCGTCGAGTAGGCCGGTGCGTTTTAGGTCGCGCAAGAGTGCGGCACACGGTTGGTCGAAGATTGGGCCGTGGATGTTGTACTGGGTGTGGATGGTGCGATGGCCGTCCCAGTTGCCGACGCCTTCGCCCATCGCGTACGAGCCGTTGAAGAGTTGCACGAAACGGACGTCGCGTTCAAGCAGTCGGCGGGCCAGCAGGCAATTGCGAGCGAAGCCGGCCTTGGTCGGGTTCGAACTGGTGGTGCCGTATTCGTCGTGAATTTTGGCGGTTTCCTTCGAGAGATCGGAGACCTCGGCCGCCCGAAGCTGCATGCGGGCGGCTAGTTCGTAACTGGCGATCCGGGCCGCGAGGTCGGTGTCCTCGGGGTGTTTTTTCAAATGCTCGTCGTTGAGCATTTTCAGAAAGTCCCGGGCGGCCAGGTCGGCCCGGCCATCGACACTGCTGGGCCGTTGCAGATGGACGATCGGCTTGTCGGCATTGAAGGCGGGGCCCAGAAACACGGACGGCAGAAACGCACTGCCCCAATTATTCGGCCCCACTTGCGGCACGCCGCGCGGGTCGGGGATGGCGACGAACGCGGGGAGATCGGCACATTCGCTGCCGAGGGCATAGCTCACCCAGGCCCCGGCACTCGGGTAGCCATCGAGCGTGAAGCCGGTGCTCATCTGATTCTCGGCCGGCCCGTGCGTGTTGCTCTTGGCGGTCATCGAATGGATGAAGCACATGTCGTCGGCCAACTCGGCCAGGTTCGGCAACAGGTCCGAGACCATCTTGCCCGACTGCCCACGCGGCTTGAAGGCCCAGATTGGTTTGACGAGATTGCCGTTCGCCCCCTGGAACGTGACGAGATTGTCGCCACCCGGCATCGGCTGCCCATCACGGCGCACCAGTTCCGGCTTATAGTCCCAGGTATCGACATGGCTCACCGCGCCCGAGCAGAAGATCACCAGCACGCGCTTGGCCTTCGGCGTGAAATGCGGCGAACGCGGGGCGAGTGGATTCTCGGGGCGGATGACCGGGCGAATTGGAGTGGAAGCGCGCGAGTCGGCAAGCAAAGCGGCGAGCGCAATCCCCGCAAGGCCCTCGGCCGACGAACCGAGAAACGTACGGCGATCGAGGAGGCGACGGCCGGGGGTGGAGAGATCGAGCATGTGGGTACTCTAGCGGAAATTTTAGCCACGGATTGAACACAGATTAAACACGGATTAAATCCGGGACATTGTCATCTCATTCTTTATCCGTGTTAAATCCGTGTTCAATCCGTGGCTAAAGTTCTTCAAGTATTCCTCGGGTCGCTTACGCTCCCGGCGCGCCAAACTCGCCTTCAAAACACAAACAAAAACTCATTCGCATTGAACAGGGCCCGGCACAAGGCACTCAGGCCATGTTCGCGGACCAGGATCAACGCCGCGGCGGATTCGTTGGCCGTCGGTTCGCGCTGGAATGCCAAACGGAAGGCCCAGCGAACTTGCTGGGTCGTGTCGTTGCCCGCATTCTTTTCGATGCGCTCGGCCAGAAACTTCGCCTGTTGCAGCAGGAACGGGCTATTGAGCAGATTGAGCGATTGCAGGGGCGTCGTTGAACTCGTTCTTTTCGGGGCGATCTGGCCGCTGTCGGGGCAATCGAAGGCTCCGAAGGTGTTGTCGACGTGCATGCGCGGCTTGCTCTGGTAGATCATCCGGCGGAACTCCGCGGGGCCGAATTCCTTCTTGGACGTGTAGACCTTCACGTAGTTACCGTTCGGTTCGAAGAGGTCGAAGCCCGGACCGCCCATCGAGGTTTCGAGCTTGCCGCTGACGAAGAGGATCGAATCGCGCAGGGCCTCGGCTTCCAGGCGTCGCGGCGGATAGCGCCAGAGCAAACGGCCCTGGGCGTCTTTCGCCAACGCGTTCGGATTCGCGGCGGATGATTGGCGATAGGTTGCCGAGGTCACGATCAAGCGGTGAATCTGTTTCAGGCTCCACTTGCGCTCCACTAGCTCGCTCGCCAGCCAATCGAGAAGTTCCGGGTGCGACGGCGTGCCACCGTTTTTGCCAAAATCGCTCGGCGTGGCAACGATGCCGGTGCCGAAATGGTAGTGCCAGAGGCGATTGACGATCACACGAGCCGTCAGCGGGTTGGCGGGATCGGTGATCCACTCGGCCAGCGCCTTGCGGCGATCATGATCCGAGGCATTCGTGGCGAGTTGCAGCTTGGGCGCGAACGACGCCAGGGCGGCGGGCGGGATCGCTTGGAGCTTCTGGGTCGCGTCGCCGCGATTCAATAAATGAGTGGCCTCGGGATTGGTGAAGCGGCCGAGATAGGCCATCGCCGGCCGTTCGAGTGCCGCGATCTGGCGTGTCAATTCGGCCTGCCGTGCCGCGTTGCGTTTCCAAGCTTCACGCTCCGCCTCCGTCTCGCCGGGCGGCGTCATCGGGTCGGGTTCGCCGAAACCGGCCCGATCGTTCGAGCCGGCCACGCTTTGCCATTGGCCTGCCTCCAGAGCGATTTCGATCTGGTAACGAACGGCGACGCGATCGTTAAATTTCCCTTCGCGGTCACGGCCCCAGACGATCCGATCGATGGTGGCCGGTTCCTTGAGTTCAATCTGGATCCAGCCCTTGCCGGCCTGGTTGGAGATCCAGCTTTGCGAATTGCCAAATCGGCCGTTGTTGATGTGTTCGAGCTTGTGAATCGGATGGCTCGGAAAATTGCCCGACGACGTCGCGACCCCGCCCAGGGCGACATTGCTCGACTTCGCACCCGCCGAGAAGATTTCCAATTCATCGAGGCACGGTTCCCCGCCGTTCGTCGCTAGCACCGTGAAACGCACGAACTTGGCGAGCACCGGTTTGAAACGTTCGGTATTCATTCGCGCATTCACCGGCGGGCGGCGTTTGGCAGTCGCCTTCGGGTCGGCGAAAGGTTCCGTCGCGGCCAGTAGCACGGCAAGCGACGCTCGCTCTTTCTTTAATGCCTCCAATTGATGGACGCGTGACTCTTCGGTGTTCGTGGGAAACGCTCGTTCGCCATGCTGCACTCCGGCGAACATGGCTTTGATGCCGTAATAGTCTTTCATCGAAATCGGATCGAACTTGTGATCGTGGCAGCGAGCGCAACCGACGGTCAGCCCGAGAAACGTCGCGGCCGTGGTGCTGACCATGTCGTGCAGTTCGTCGGCCCGCTGTTGCTGGGTGAGAACCGGATCGGGGCTTTTGACCTTGTCGAAAGGCCCTCCGACGAGGAACGCGGTCGCGGCATCGGCCTGGAAAACATCGCCCGCTATTTGTTCGCGGACGAAGCGATCGTACGGCTTGTCGTCGTTGAAAGAACGAATCACGTAATCGCGAAAAGGCCAGGCGTTCGGCCGGGCCTGGTTCATCTCGAATCCGTCGCTCTCGGCGAAGCGCACCACATCGAGCCAGTGCCGTGCCCAGCGTTCGCCGAAGTGCGGCGAGGCGAGGTATTGATCGACCAGCTTCTCGTAAGCATCGGGAGCGGCATCCTTGATGAAGGCATCGACTTCCTCGGGCGTCGGCGGCAAGCCGAGCAGGTCAAACTTGAGGCGACGAATTAAGAGAGTTTTGTCGGCTTCCGTCGATGGTGTCAAGCCGCTGACTTCCAGGTTCGCCAGGATGAAGGCATCGATGGCGTTACGCTTCCAGGTGGCGTTTTTCGTCGGAGGGAGGGCTGGCCGTGCGATCGGTTGAAACGACCAGTGCGGCGTTGGCTCTTTTCTTTGGAGCGTCTTACCGTGGAGAAGCATCGCGACGGCACACGACACGAGAAAAATGCGGGATCGGTATTTCATCCTGGGAATTCTCGCAAAGACAGCGACCCATCGCCGTTGAAAAATTTGTATCACGAAAACACGAAAGAATGAAAGAACGAAAAAATCGAACCACGACGAAAAACAAGCCTCTGCCCGCCCACTTTTCGATTCTGAAATCTACCGAGACCCTGCTTCTTCGACTTTTCATACTTTCGTGTTTTCGTGATTGATTCTGTTCTTTTAACTTACTCCAATCACTCGCCATGCTACCAGAATAACGCGCCGGCATCCGGATACAAGAATGTGTTCGGACAGCCAAGGAAGACCGTCGATTACGCTTCCGGCTCGCTCCATTCCGCTTTCACCCCATGCTCCGTGACAAATAAAAGCTGCCGGGCCAAGCCGTGGAGAATTTTCACTTCATTCGGCGACGGTTGCGCCCGCGTGATCAGTTGCCGGATCGCGTGCATCAATTGCTCGGACTTTGCCCCGAAGAGAAAATGAACCGCGCTGAGTGCCTCGCGGAGATGCTCGAACATGCGCTCCTGCTCTTCGAACGGAGCGATCTTGTGGGTGGGTTGATTGGCGGTGTCCTGGGCGAGCAACCACTGATGGCGAAGTTCGCACAAGCAGATCGCGACGGCCTGGGCGAGATTTAGGGCCGCGTAATCGGGATCAGTCAGGATGCGAATCAACCCGTGGCAGCGAGCGACCTCGACATTGGTTAGCCCCGACGGTTCCGGGCCGAAGACCAGGGCGCAGGGGCCTTCTGGTAAGGCTTGGGCCAGACGCGGGATCACTTCGTCAGGCCTGCCATACGTGTGGGTGCGAAAAAGACCGTCGATATTCGAGGACGTGGCGAGCACCACCCGGCAATCGACCAAAGCCTCGTCGAGTGAAGTGACCACGCGAGCGGCGTCGAGGATCGCTTCCCCGTGCGTCGACATTCGCCGGGCTTCCGGGGCGAAACGATCGGCGATGGGTTCGACGAGTACCAGGTCGGACAGGCCGAAGTTTCGCATGGCCCTGGCCGTCGCGCCGAGATTTCCCGCATAGTGCGGCCGAACCAGAACGACACGGCAGTTGGTGAGCATGAGGACCGCGAAATCCGAGGAAGATTGATTACTATCGGCGTCTGTATTGCATATCCACAGAATGGATGCCCGACGAGTCTAACTCGACCTGGTACGATGCCGGACTACTGCCATCGAAATATCCTCCTGCATTGACCCTCTTACGTTCGCCGTGAGACGTTGAAAATTCGATTTCCAAGTGAGAGTCGTGGCTGGGGATCACACGAGAAGTTAAATAGTCGCCCGAATCCAAATCCCCTACTGGATATGATCTTCCTGAAACATGAATCACGATATCGCTGATGGACTGGTCGCTGACATTCGTCAATCTTACTCTGGTAGCGGATAGATCATAAAGAAACCAGTACGGGATGCCGATGGCTACAACAAAACAGATCAAAATTTTGACACTTCGTTGCAACATAGGCTCACCTTCAAAATGATCTTGGATTGCTTCGTTTCAAGACCGTCTACCAATTGCTTGCATCATCAATCAAGTGCCGCACCCAATGCAAGAGCACACAATTCGAACTGTTGCTCAAACGAACGTAGTATCAATCTTCGAAGGTTGTCTGAAATTAGTCGAAACAGTTTCCAATAGCTGATTTTCCGTCGCGGGACGGGCGAGTTTATGGTACTTTCTTCCTTTCTACACGAAATGGAGAGTAGCCGCCCCCTCGCCGCGGCTCTTCGCATCAGTTTGTCGAGCATTATTGATCCATCACCCGGAGTCCAGCATGCCGGTTGCCGACCAGGAGCAACAGCGGTTAGAGGAACAAAAACTCGGTAAAGCCAACTGGCGCAAGTGGGGGCCGTATGTCAGCGATCGCTCCTGGGGGACCGTGCGCGAGGACTACAGCGGCGACGGCAACGCCTGGGACCATTTTCCCCACGACATGGCTCGTTCCCGGGCGTACCGCTGGGGAGAAGACGGCATCGCCGGCTTCTGCGATCGCTATCAACTGCTCGTTTTTGCACCTGCGTTCTGGAACGGCAAGGATCCGATCCTCAAGGAACGCCTGTTTGGGCTGACCCCGCCCGAGGCAAATCACGGCGAGGACGTCAAGGAAGCGTACTTTCATCTCGATGCCACGCCATCGCACTCGTATCAGCGTTTTCTCTACAAGTACCCCCACGCGGAATACCCGTACGCGAAATTGCTCGAAAAGAACCGCTCACGCTCGGAATTCGAACCGGAATATGAACTGGCCGACGCGGGCGTTTTCGATCAGGGGCGCTATTTCGATATTTTCATCGAGTACGCCAAGGTCGACACGGATGATTTCGTGATCCGCTTCGAGATCTGGAATCGCGGACCGGAACGGGCTTCGTTGCATGTCGTCCCACAACTCTGGTTCCGCAATCGCTGGTCGTGGTCGGGCACGCCGAAACCGAAGCCCGCCATTCAAGTGAACGAGGAGAACAAGAAGTTCGTCTGCCTGCTCGCCGACGAAGCGGACTCGGAGCCGTTGCCGAATTTGCCGTTTCAATACAAGCTCGGCCATCGCTACTTGTATGCCCCGGCGGGGGGCGTGCCGCTCTTCACGGAAAACGACACAAATACCGCGCGTCTCTGGAACGTCCCGTGCGGCGAATTCGTCAAGGATGCCTTTCATCGCCACGTCGTTCATGGGGAAGCGTGCGTCAATCCGGCGAAGCGAGGCACCAAATCGGCGATCCACTATGGGCCGATCGCGATCGATGCTGGGAAATGCCATGTGATTCACATGCGCCTGGCCCATAAGTCGATCAAGGATCCTCTGTCCGAAGTTGACGCGATCGTCGCCCAGCGAAAAAAAGAAGCAGACACGTTTTACGCGAAGGTCCACCCGAAAAACGCGACGGCGGAAGAAAAAGCCATCCAGCGAAAAGCGATTGCCGGCTTGCTGTGGAGCAAGCAGATTTATCTCTTCGACGTGAACACCTGGCTGGAAGGGGACAATCCGGCCGCCCCGCCGCCGGCTTCGCGGAAAGCGATTCGCAATCAGCACTGGCAGCATCTCAACTCGATGCGCGTGCTCTCGATGCCCGACAAATGGGAATACCCCTGGTTCGCTGCCTGGGATCTCGCGTTTCACACGCTGCCGCTCGCGCTGGTCGATGTGGAATACGCCAAGGATCAACTCTGGCTGATGCTCTTCGAACAGTTCCAGCACCCGAACGGCCAGATCCCCGCGTACGAATGGGAATTTTCCGATCTCAATCCGCCCGTGCATGCCTGGGCGGTCTGGCGAGTCTATCAGATCGATCTCGAACGCTCCGGGAAGGCCGATCATCTCTTCCTGGAGAAGTGCTTCCACAAGCTGCTGATCAATTTCACGTGGTGGGTCAACAAGGTCGATAAAGTTGGCAACAACCTGTTCGAGGGCGGATTCCTCGGACTCGATAATATCACCCTCATCGATCGGAGCTCGCCGTTCGCCCCCGGCACCAAGATCTTGCAATCGGACGCCACCGGCTGGATGGGGATGTTCTGCTTGAACATGATGCGCATCGCCATCGAGCTATCGACTTCGAATGCCGCCTACCTCGGCATGGCGACCAAGTTCTTCGAACACTTCATCTACATCGGCGCGGCCCTGAACCGCAAGCGAACCCACAACGAATTCGCTCTATGGAGCGAACGCGACGGCTACTTCTACGACGTTCTTCTCTGGCCGGACGGTAGCTGGCACAAGTTCCGCGTCCGGTCGCTAGTGGGGTTAATCCCGCTCTTCGGCGTGGAAGTACTCGACGACGTGACGCTCGACACGCATCCAGAATTCAAAGCGAACTTCCTGTGGTTCCTCAAGAACCGCACCGACATGACGGATCGCTGCGTCACCAAGATCGAGAAGAACGGGAAGACGAGTTACGTTTTGAAACTCCTCAGCGATCCGCATCTCGGCCGTGTCTTGTCGCGGGTAGCCGACCCCGAGGAATTCCTCAGCCCCTACGGTCTGCGGAGCCTTTCGAAGTACCACGAACAGCATCCGTTCGAATACAACGGAGCACGCGTTAATTACGAGCCGGCCGAGGCGGTGTCCGCGAGCTATCGGAAGGCATGGTCCGCCTGTTCCGCCGCGGCCCGGACGGCCATCGACCGTTCGAGGGAACGCAGCGATTGTTCCACGATGATCCGCACTGGAAGGATCTGCCGCAATTCCACGAGTACTTCAACCCGGAAACGGGCGAAGGCCTCGGTGCGTCGCATCAGACGGGCTGGACGGCCCTGGCGGCGTCGTTGATTGATGAATTGCGGCGGTGAGGACGACGCGCGAATTTTCGTTTGTGGTGACCCGCTTTAGCGGGTCTGACGCCTCGACCCGCTATTGCGGGTCACTACAAACGAGCACGAACGCTCATCCATTCACTTCGTCTGCATCACGATCGTCCCATCCCAGTTCTCGGGGGGCTTGTTGTCGTAGCGGTCCATGTATTCCAGAAACACTTTCGACGCTTTCTCCGTCGCGAGATTCTCCGGTGTTACCGAGCGGAGAAACTTCTCGAAGCGATCGCGAGACCGGACCCAATTCCCTTCCATGAACGTTTTGACGGCTGCTTCCCAGACTCCGTAGGGAAGTTGCGTTTCATCGGCGTCGGCTTCTTCGATGGGGGGCAATATCTCATGAATGAGCACTTTCACGGTCATGCCGGCCGGCTGAATCTTGCCGAGAGATCGGAGCCGGCAGCGGCTCGAATCGGGGTCAACCGTCTTCAGGCGGTTGGCCACCGCATCGTCCACCAGGATTTCCACGCCGAAATGCTTGGTAAGCGATTCGAGCCGAGATGAGAGATTCATGATCGGCCCGTAGGCGTCGAGCTTGAATGAATCGTAGGTGCCGAGCCTTCCGACGACGGCCGCGCCGTGGGCCAGGCCAATGCCGCAATTAAAGTGGCTCTCCTTGAGCTTCCGATCCCGTGCGAAGGCTCGCCGGATGTTCAGAACCGCCCGGACGGCACTGTCGATTTGTTCCACTTTGGAGTTAGGCCAGCCCCAGAAACCAACAGCGGCGTCGCCTTGCAAGCCACCGATCACGCCTTCATTATCGTGGATGGCGCTGGTCATGATGTCCAGGGCCGAGCTCATGCGTTTCCACGAGGAGAACATGTCGCCAGTCTCCTCGGCATTCTGACACGAACCGCGAAGATCGCAGAACAGGGCGGTAACCTCCGCGATACGCGGCTTCAGCTTCTCGTCGAGGTCCTGGTGCTCGAGCATCGAGACAATGCGTTTCGGCAGATATTGACGCAAGCGGGAATTCTGATTCTCCGTTCGCCGCATCTCACGCATGGAACTGAAGAGTTCGGCCGCGAGGTTGACGAACTTGTGATAGTCCTGGAACTCCGAATCGTTTTTGAGTTGCGTCTCGGAAAGAATGTTCTTCGGCGTTCGGCCGGCCACATAGATGGCCCGGTGCAGGTTCGACTTTTCCTCGAGGGGTGTGCAAATGGCCCAATCGGTTCCTGGAATGACCGACATCGACAAATTCGAGTCACTCAGTTTCTTGTCCCAAACGTAGAGAACGCTCTCCATGCTCTCGCGCACCTGGCGGACCAGGCGAGTGGAGATGTGAATGCTCTCTTCCTTCGCGGCACGTTGCTTGCATCGCGTGATGGCGGCGCGAGCGGTGGGCCCGCCGCGCGGATCGATCTGCGCGAAGCTGGCGAATTCCGCGAGCGGCAATCCCTTCAGGATGACGTCGAGGACGCGATCCTCAAGTTGACTGTCTTCGCGAATGACGCGGATGATTTCAGGCAGTTCGGCCAGGGCAATCAACGGCCGTTGCGAATTGGCGAACGGATTGTGCCGCAATTCGCCCCGGGTCATCGTGTGAGTCATCCCGGATTCGCTGTCATCCTGGGGCAAGAGCACCGTGAAAGTCGTCGAGCCGACCGTGAACGATTCGCCGGCATCGATTTCGAAATCGTCGCTTGGTTTGGCTTTGTAAAAGACCGGATTGATCGCGGGCCGATCCGCCGGCTCCTTGCGCCGCTGAACGCGCAGTTTCTTACCCGACCAGTGGATGATAACGTGCTGACCCGAGATTCGCGGATCGTCGACGACCCATTCCGAGCGATTCCAGGCAGGGACATCCAACGCGGCAAGAGAAAGCCGACCGATCGTCACATTCCGACCTTCGGGCAACGTATAGCGCCACAAACTTTGCGTCCGTGTGTCCGGATTCTCGAAGCGAGCTTGCAATTCAGCCATTGGCCATCAACTCCTGACGCCGCAAGGTTCGGATCCACCAGATCCACAATCCTAGAACCATGCTGCCTAAAACCACCAACGCGGCGATCCCAATTCCGTAAATAGATTCCCGCAATTTTCGCAAGGGCTTTTCAGCAGCGGTCTTGCTTACCTGAACGGCGAGCAACCAACGGCGATCGTCCTTTTTCACTGTGTCGTCGCCTCCCACATGGTAAGGATACAGCGGCACGCTGCTAACGAAAAATTCGTCCTGGCCTTCTCCGTTTGGAAAGGGATCGCGATAGACCGATTCCCCGGCATTGTTCGCATGAAAGCAATCCAGCGACTGATAAATGGGCTTGGGGTCTTCTTCATGTTCGACAATCGTATTCGCTTTCGCATGCCACGCCCAACAGCCGCGCTCATTGACCAGGATGACCGACTCATCCTCCGGATTTGCCGCTCGGATTCTGTCACTTCCGAGCCAGCGAAGCAGATCCCGATCGACATCGATATTCGTCGAAATGATGGCGACGATTTCTTGCTTCGCGTTGCGGATCGGTGCCGAAACGTCGATTCGCAAATTCTGATGCGTCCGGGAACGAAACACCTGGGAGATATGAACACGCTCGATCGGCGTATGGGCAATGTGTTTATCTTTCTCGTCGAACTGGTTGCCCATGCCATTGAAGTAATCGCGCCAGGACCAATTTTTGCGGAAGAAGTCTTCACCCTGTTCGTTCGTGGAATTCACGAATGGCGTTCCGTTCGCCTCCAGGCGCCCGAGCCAATAACCGCGTCCCTCGACGACACCGATCAACGCCACGCCGCGCGATTCCTTATCCGTGTGATACCAAGGCATGGTTGACTTCGTTTGATCGATTAGCCAGTCGTTGAATACCTTGCGATCTTCCCCGGTCAAGGGAGGCCCTTTCGTTGTCGGGATCTGCTTGAACTTTTCGAGCGCGGCGAGCAACTTCCCATCTTTCATCCAGTTCGCCTTCTCGGCTTCCTTGGCTGCGATTTGAATGAACTCAACGCGATCACGCAATTTCTCCTCGATCAACTGACTGGCGATGCTCGATGTTCGCAGCAGCGACTTTTGGACATTCTCCGCAACAGCTCGTTCGCTCTGCTTGAAAATTTTGTTCGCGGAGTAAAGGCCCAAGAAGGCCAGAGCCACCAGGAAAATAATGGTAACTGCCGCGGCGGCAATCAGGGCGGGGCGCTGACGAGCCCAGAGAGCACGGCTATTCAAGCCAGCCAGCAGAGCGGCCGCGCTCGGGGGCCTTTCTTCGGGTTTGACGGCAAGACAACGCTCGATCAACGTAGCCAGGGTCGAATCGATCTCCGAAACATTCTGCGGCGCGGCCTCCTGCACGGTTTTACGCAGCGAGACGTGAGGTTGTTCTTCCAGCGAACGACGGTACTCGACCAAGCGAGCGCGGACGTCTTTGATGCTCGCCAACCGACGGACGGTATCGCCGTCCGCTCGCGGGCGTTTTCCGGTCAGCATCTCAAAAAGAATCGCGCCCAGGGCGTAAACGTCCCAATTCGTATCGGGCAAGGTGCTTTTCGCGGCAGCTTGCTCGGGCGGCATGTAAAACATCGTTCCGAAAGCACCCGGTTCCTGACTGCCAAGCTGGGCCTGGCCAAAATCCGCAACCAGGGGTTCTCCCGATTCATTCATCAGAATATTGGCCGGCTTCAGATCGCAGTGGATGACGCTTTTCGTATGAACGTACGCCATGGTCTGCACCACCCGCGTGAAGAGCGGCAATGCCTCGCGCAAGGGGAGCGGTCCACGGTTTTTCAGTAAATCAGCCAGCGATCCATTTCTGGCGTACGGCATCACGTAGTATGGCGGGTCGGCCTTCTTGTCCGCGAATTGCTTGAAAGACATGACGCCCGTGCAGCCCTCGAGCCTTGCGATCCGGCTCACTTCACGATGCATGGCCTCCCATTGCGAGCAGGTAAAGAACTTGATCGCCACCTGGCCAATATCCCCTTCGGTGCTCTGGGCTTCCCAGACTGTTCCAAATGCTCCTTTGCCGATTCGGTGCAGCAGTTTGTAGCCGGGCACCAACGAAGCTTCGCCCGCATCGAGCTGATCGTTTTCGAGCCGTTGCTCGATTCCTTCCATGGCCGTGTAATGCTGGACGGTAACTAGAAGCGGCTCTTGAGATCCGTCGGCCGCGCGAAATTGAGAATCGATGATCGTCCCTGAAGAACTCGACACCTCGGGCGTGGATTTCGACGTGCTTCCTGTCCCCTGGGAAGTTGCCGGAACATAGGCTTCCGTTCGCAGCAAAGGTTCGGCAGAACCCGTGTGCTTGGGTATTTCGGTGAGATCATTGGGGGAGGACATGAAAAAATACGTCCCTTCCGATACCTGGGTGACTTCATTCGCTGAGGTTAATTTACGTCAGCGAATGCACTCCCGCAACAGGTAGGATGGAACGAAATCCATTCAATCCGGAGAAATGACTTCGGCGCTCGACTCGTCTCAGGCCTTAATCGGGCGCGGATATTGAAGACCTGAACGATCGGCGGCCGACAAATTTTATGCGTTAGAACTGAAAGCCAAGCTGGAAAAAGAAGCCATCCAGCGACAAATCGCTCGTCCGAGGGAGCGTTTTTCCTTCAGAGAAATCATCGATAAGCGTCGGCCGCTGGACCAAGCTGAACCAATTGACCGCCTGATAGCCTCCGGTGAAGCTGAAACCGCGATATTGCCAGGTCGCACCCAATGCCAAACCGATCATTGGAACAATCGGACGATCGAGACTGGCGACGTCGGTATAAACCGTCCCGCCGCCGTTGTTTGTTTCGAACAGTGCCGAGCGATTGCGGCCGTAGATCAAACCGCCACTGGCTTTAGTGAACACCGAGAAATTCTTGACGACTTTCCAGCGAAATTCCGTGCCCAAGATCGGTCCAGCCCCTTCAAAATTCGAACGACTCTCGGCAAAAGCGGAATCAGCCAAACGGCCATTGTACGTGGCATTCAGGCTTTGCCGGATCGATGCGAAACGCACGCCGCCGTAGAGGCGGATCTGCGTCCATTCATCCACGTTCATCGTCTTGCCGAATTCAAAATCGTAGATGTTGTAGTCGAGCCGGGACCGAGCGATGGCAGTTAGCGCCGAGTCAGTCAAACCAGGTCGAGTCAAGGTCGGATAAAGAAGCCCACCGGCCGGTGCCCGAGCGAATTCATTCCCACGGCTATGCAGGTACGTGTAAAAGAATCCCACATCCCAGCCGGATTCCGCGAAGCGATAGCCGAGGCCGGCCCGGAGCCCGCTGCGCGTGTCGTACCGGACTGACTGGAGATCGCCGCGCGGCGTGATATCGTTCACCGCGTCGATCAAGGCGTAGTCCAGCGTGCGCTGCCGAGGGCGAAGCAGCAGATATTCGGCTGCACCGTAAAATCCGCCCTCGTGGTGAGCTTCCGCGTGCTCATGCACCTCCGCTGCGTGATGGAGTTCCGGCGGCGTCAAATCCTTGACAGTACCCGCGGGCACTGTGGGCAACACCAGCGCGCGATTAGGTTCCTCCGCCACTGCGGAGCCAATCGCAAGCATAACCACAACGAGATAGATGAAGAAATACGGTCGCATCCGAGCGGCCTCCTACGGGGCGCGGGGCGGAAATTAGCTCCAACAAGCGCGATCCGCATAACCGAATCAGTCGATGGAAACAAGACCGACCCGGAGCGACTTTTCGGCTCCGTCCGTTCGTAGCGATTTGGGAAACTGTCGGGGTTCAAGCAGCTTCCGCCGACCGTCCATTGTCCCTCGGCGACCAGGGTCGAGAAGTCGCTGAAGTCTTGCCGCTTCCCATGCCGATGAACGGGTACTGCCCGATTCTCCATGCTTTGCAGTTCGCCCAGATTGATAGCCGAAGCGACTTGTGCAGGGTTTCCAAGTTTTGCATCAGGGACCAAGAAAAAATGAGTGAATCGACTCCGACCGGGCCGATCCATCTCGGGTTTTTGACCGTGTTTCAGGAAGGCAACGGCTTTCTGGGCGGTTATTTGGCCACCAATTCGTGGGGCAGGCCGCTCGAATTTCGGCTCAGCACCGCTGTGCAGCCGAATCGGGTGCAGTCGATCCTGTACGGAACGACCCTCCAGGAATATCTCTGCGCCGATCTCATAGGTAAGACGCTGATCGAAAAGTGTTCGACGTCGGTCCATCTCTTAATTACCGACTCGCTCGATGTGCTCCCCATCCGCAGCCGGTTGGAAGTCCCCGTCCTCGCGGTGTTGCCGCCGGAGAACCAGGACGTCAGCTTTCTCCCGGCCGAACGCGTGACTCGTTTGCCTCGCGAGAAGTTGAGCACGGCTCTGTACTTTGATCCCCGCAAGCAAGGCGACTTGGAGCAGATTCAGGCGTTGCTCGATCGCATCGACACGTCCCTCGATTTTGCCGAGCCGTTCAGCCGAATCCGCGAGGCGATGGTCGAGGCCCGCAAGATGGGGGTCACCAGCCGTGCTGCTTGAATCACCCGCGAGTGAAGCCGCCGAGCCGACCGCGTTTTCCATCGACCTCGAACTGGGTATGGACGTCTTGCGGATGCCCCGTTTCGAAAGTGAAATGCGGCCGCAGGTCCGTGAAGCCCGTCTTCTGAACGACTCCCCGTGGGCCAGGTCGATCGGTGCGCTCGACATGCGCATCCAAACGGAGGGCTGGAAGTTCCCCGCGCCGCCCGACGAACCGTTGCCGACTCCACAAGCCGAGTTGAAGCCGGTTTCGGTGGATGAGCCTACCGCCGACGATCCGCAGTTGCCGCGTTCGAAGCCAAAGCTCCGCATACGACCGACCGCCGAGACCGTCCTCTTCAAGGACCGGTTGCTCTACTTGCTGCAACCGCCGCTCGACAATCTGTTCGGGGGCAAGCAAGTTTCGGTGCCGTTCGCGCCGTTTCCGTATCAGCTTGAAGGTATCCGCTTTTTGATGCCCCGCCACTCGGCCCTGATCGCCGACGAAATGGGTCTCGGCAAGACGATGCAGACGATTCTCGCCATTCGCCTGCTGTTCCAGTCGGGGATGATCCGCAAGGTTCTGCTCATCTGCCCGAAGCCGCTGGTGTTCAACTGGACGCGTGAACTGAAATTGTGGGCCGCCGACTTGCCGTTTGAAGTGCTCGGAGGCGACACGCAGACCCGTCGAGCCTCGTGGCAGGTGTCGAATACCCCTCTGAAGCTCGTCAATTATGAGATCCTCACCCGCGATGCCGACATGCTTCAGGAAGAGGGGATGCACTTCGACCTCGTCGTTCTCGATGAGGCGCAGCGGATCAAGAACCACGATTCGAAGACCGCCCAAGTGGTCCGGAGTATCCAGCGCTCACGAAGTTGGGCCCTCACAGGCACGCCGATCGAGAATCGGCCGGAAGACCTGATCAACATCTTTGCGTTCGTCGATCCGGGCCGTATTCCTCCCGAGACGCCCGCGAAACGGCTCAATCAATTGACGAGCGACTGCATCATCCGCCGGCTCAAGGAAGACGTGCAGAAGGACATGCCGCCCAAGTTTGTCTGCGATACGCCGTTGGAACTGTCGCCCGCCCAGCGCGAATCCTATGATCTCGCGGAGAAAGACGGCATCGTCCGCCTGAACGAACTCGGCGAGACCATCACGGTCCAGCACGTCTTTCAACTGGTGATGCGGCTGAAGCAGATCTGCAACTTCGATCCTCTCACCGGGTCGAGTGCCAAACTCGAACAATTGCTCGCCGACATGGAAGAGGTGGCCGAGAACGGCCGCAAGGCGATTATCTTTTCGCAGTGGGTCCAACCGCTGGAGGTGATCGCCAAGTCGCTCGAACCGTACGGCCCGCTGCAATTCCACGGAAAGATCCCCGGCCGCGACCGCCCGCAGATTCTCGATCAGTTCAAGAACGATCCGACCAAGCACGTCATCTTGATGAGCTACGGCACGGGAAGCGTCGGCCTGAACCTGCAGTTCACCAACTATGTATTCCTGTTCGACCGCTGGTGGAACCCGGCCATCGAAGACCAGGCCATCAACCGCGCCCATCGCATCGGCCAGAAGAACCCGGTGACGGTCAAGCGTTTCGTCATGGAAAACACCATCGAGAAACGGATCGCCGAGGTCCTCGATCGCAAACGGCAACTGTTCAACGAGATCCTCGAACAAAACGGCGAACCCGTGCTCGGCCTGACCAACGAAGAGGTTTTCGGTTTGTTTGATATCAAGGCTAGGCCGAAAAAGGTGGGGTGATGCGAATTGATTGATTAGGGCCTCCACCGAGTTCGCAATTGACTAAGGAGTCGCAGGGACAACAAACTCGATTGCCCGCAAAGGCCGCTGGTCTAATGGTGGGCCATCGCCGCCATCTACGACTCGAATGGTGACCTGTTGGCCACGCCCACGATGCAACAACTCGAATAGCGCGTTTATCGAAAAGCCCCGAATCACATCTCCGACGTGAAATCCTGCGCGTCCGAAGACTCCATCGGGAGTGACTGATTCGACTACAAGTACCTCTCGCATGTACGAGGATCCATCCTCCCGAATATAGGGTGTTCCATGCTCAAACCCCAAATCACGCTCCAGGGGACGACCGATCTTTACTTGCCAATAGCAACGTATATTATCCATATGCCAAAGAGAACGGCGAATACAGTAATTGAGCGGATGAGCCATTTCCGCATTGTTTTCTCTCCATGCTTTGGCACCGACCTCAGGATTGCTCAGTTGATGCTTCAGTAAATTTCGGCGGCAATTCGGGGCCGCCAACCATTTCACCATTCACTACTCAAAAAACACCGCACTAGCCGTGAACCCGTGGATGAAGTTCTTCCCCCCGACAGGCCCCAGTTCCCCCGCGGCGAAGAAGCCCGCGAGCGGCAGTGGACCTACCACTTCCTGGATGGCCCCCGCGTCGTGGCTGGCGTCCGTGAACATGCGGGTGCCGCGGCCGTTGCAGGTGAAGAGAAGGCCGCCTTTCGCTTTGAGGCCGCTGTCGTTTTCGGCTTTGAGCATCGTTCGCAAACAAGCGTCGGCACTGGCCCCGTCGCGTACCTGGAACTGGACCGTTTGCCCCACGCGAATGCGGTCGGTGATGGCCATCACGCCGGTATTGCGGTCGATGCCGAGCAGATTGCGGATCAGGAAATCGCCTTGTCGAAATTCATCGCGATACTCGTTGATGGCGACACCCAGCAGCAATCCTCGTTCACAAAGGGTGCGATCCTGCGGCGTGAGCTCGCTGTAGAGTCCTTGCAGATACTCGAGCGGTTGCCGGCCACCGAGTTCGATGATGATATTTTCCTGCCCCTTGGTGACGATCATCGGTCGGCCGATCGGTCGGCAACCTTGTGAAACCACGTTGCGATACCCGAATTTCCCGTGCAGGAGCACGCCCACCGCCCCCTCGGCGATCACTTCATCGTTCAAGATCAGGCTGTTGGCACTCGGCCCCGACGGGCTCGACGCCATGCCGCCCGCGATGACCAGGCCGGGGTAATCATCGTTGAGGGTCGGCAGAAAAATCTCCGCCGTCGGAAAAGTGTACGGATCGCCGAAGGCCAGCAGCAGCGACTTGGCGGGGTCAATCTCGAGCATGGCGTCGGGCCAGCCGAGGAGAGTGACGCCGTCGGACGTCTGCGACATTTGCAACTGGAAGGCATCGACTTCCACGCGGCCGTTCCAGTTGCCGAGCCAAAGCGAAAGAGCCGGATCGCCTTCGACTTCACGGCGATTGCCGACGATCGATTCGCCCAGGCAACCGATCAAACAGCGAGGTTGCAGCTTGCCGTGCAGTAGGCGAGCGATCGGCCCGGCGGAGTCAGCGTGGTGCGGCGAATAGAAAGCCAGCGCGAGTTCCGGGCGGGCGTCCCCCATCTGACGGCTGGCTTCCCAGCAAACTTCGTCCACGGCCTGTCTGGCATCAAGGGCTGTCGAGATTGCAGCCGCGAACGGCATGAATGGCTCCTGCAGTGAAAAGCGTGGACGGAATGTAGGTCGGGTCGAGTCTTCGAGGCCCGACGGTGCGATTGCCAGCGAGCAAATTCAGACTGCCTCTGGTGCTTCAATCACCACGCGAAACGAAGTGTATGGGCTCGATTTCAAGTAGAACTGCGTTTGAGGCACTTTCGCCTCGTAATCGAGATCGGCGTAGGTCAGCGGCTTCGTAAGCGTGAAATTTCGTCCACGAAGGATAACAAGATCGCTGGAAGTTGGGCGATCGAGGGGGACTTCGCGAGAGGTTACGACATCTCGGGTCCACTCGCGTCCATTACCGGCAAGGTCGCGGATTTCCAGAGGGCCCACGTCCTTGATCGGATCGTCATAAGCTCGCGGTTCGGAACGTCCGATGGCCACAGAGCTTTCTTTTGTCGAGGGGCCGTCTCGTCCTGCCCGGCTGTCCGTGCCGGCGGCAGCATCCCATTGCTTCGCGGTCGGTAAGTTGCCGCCGAGCCAGCGTGCGAATTGGTAAGCCTCGTCCACGCTGACGCGAACGGCCGGCTGGTGCGAGGGAGCGTCTTTTCGCCATTCGGTTTTCGCCACGATCTGGGGCTTAGCCTCCGCGAATTCCGCGAAGAAACCGTTCCAGACTTTGAACTCCGTCATGTAGAACGGTTTCAAACTGCCGGACGGTTTAACGAGGATGAAGAAGGCTTCCTCGCCATTCTTCAGCTTATACGCGATTCGATCGTACAGCCTGCGGTTGCCAACAGCCACGATCGTGGCGTTCGGAGCCGGAGTAAAGTTTGGGGGAAGTAACGGGGAATCCTTCTTGTCCTTGGGGAGCTCCTCTTTCTTTTTCGGCTCGATGGGCGGGAGTGGATCGTTGCCTTTAGAAACTTCCGAAGTCGTCGGTTTGGAAGAGTCGCCCTTGAAGACAAACTGCCAAAGCACGACGCCGATGACAAGCAAGAGAGACAGCAAGCCCCCGAGCATGGCCGGTGTTTTGCTTTTCTTCGAAGGAGCGTTCGTGGAATCTTGAAGGCTGACCTTAAAGGTTTCAGAAGATGGTCCCGCGGCACCACCTTCCTTCAAAAGGTCGGCCTCCAAGGGCGTACGGATGCGCATTGGAGTCCCGACCGCGCGTGCAAGCGCGGCGACGAACTCAGAACAAGTGGCGAAACGATCTTCTGGCTTCTTGGAAAGGGCGCGTTGGACAACTTTGCTCTCTTCGGGAGGCAAACCGCTCAAGTCGGCATTACCTTCTAGCGTGTTGGCCATTACTTCGGTGAAGTCGCTCCCTTCGACCGGACGACGGCCTTGTCGAAGCTCCGCATAGGCAAACGCCAGACTGTATTGATCGCTTCGGGGCCCGCCCTTGCCGCCCCACGATTCCGGGGCCATGTAGACCGGCGTTCCGGCAAAGCTGACGGACATCATCTGCCGTTCTTGCAAGCGAGCCAGGCCAAAGTCGGCAATTTTGGCATGGCCGTGCAACAGCAGGATATTGTCGGGCTTGATGTCGCGGTGGAAAACCTTACGCGTGTGCAGGAAGTCGAGCCCCTCGGCCGCGTCGGCGAAATACATCAACAGTTCATCGCGCGGAATTCCAGGCTGATTCTGTTTCTTGCACGTTTTCAAGCGATCGCGCATGCTGCCTTCGGCCAGTTCCATGACGATGTGGAGACGGCCTTCCGCAATCCAAAAGGCGCTCGTGGTCAACAAGCATGGATGGCGAAGATTCTTGATCAGCTCGAGTGCTTGAAGTTCTCGCTGGGCGGCATCCCGATCAATCGGCTGGGTGACGACCTTGATGGCGACCTCGATCCCACCAGGTGCCTTGGCCCGCCATACTTCGCCGAAGTTTCCGTGGCCCAGCATCTCGGTTTTTTCATAATTGTCGGCCTTCTGCGGGGTTGCGGGGGCGTGTTGAGCGGCTTGTCGAATGAGATCGGAAGGTGAGGAAACGATGGTGTCCATCCGCATCGAATGTCCGCCACCTGTGGTGTCCATCGTCATCGGGTGTTCCCGTTCCAGCAGCTTGTAAACTTCGGCGTACTGTTTGGGGAAGCGGCTCTGATAGCTATCGAGGTCGGGATTTTGACCGCGTTTGTGGCGAATGCGGAATTCCTCGCAAATCAGATCAACTGGTAGTGACGACGCATCGCCAATTTCGGGAAAACGAGCAATGTACTCCTCGAGTAGCGGTTTTTGGCCTGCCATTACGCGATGATCGAGGTCGATCTTCACCATCTCCCGCAGGACGGCCGTCCGCATCTCGGGTGACAGGTCTTGAAGAAAGGTCTGCCAATCAGCAGCCATCCCTTTCTTGAGCGCCTCCGCAAAACGGTCGGCACGCTCCTCGAGGAGCTTCCAATCGCTTTCACTCAGCTTGCGAATATTATTCTGCGAAGGCATGCGAGACTCGTCGGCGAAAGTTTGGATCGACTCAAAGGGCGATTGTATCATGGATCGCACGCGCGGGCGAGACGACACTCTCAGGATGTGATCGAAATTGCGTCGGGATGCTCCGAGCTTGTACAATGGCATCTCAACTCCGAGGGCAGGAAAATGTCGGCATCCAAGTCAGAAAACGAGGATCTCATCCAGCGGCTGCGGACCGGTAGCAATACGGCTGCCCGCGAGGTCTTCGACCGATACGTTGAACGATTGCTCGGCCTGGCGAAGCGGCGGATCGGCCTGAAAATGAATAGCCGAGTCGACCCCGAAGACGTGGTGCAATCGGTTTTTCGCACGTTCTTTTCGAGGATGAAGAACGACCAGTTTCAGATCAATGCCGAGGACGATCTGTTCAAGCTTCTCGTTCGGATTACCGTCCACAAAACGCTGCGACAAATTGCGCATCATCGGGCCGCAAAGCGTGATCCAGGCCAAGAGGTCGGCCACGGCTCAGACGCACATGAAATGCTCCAGCAGGCGATGGCGGCCGAACCGACGCCCGAGACCGTTGTCACCTTCATGGATCATCTCGAACATTTTCTACGCCAACTTCCCGATCAGGATCGAGAGATTCTCGAACTTCGCCTACAAGGGCATTCCACTGAGGAAATCGCGACCAAAATGGGCTCTTATGATCGGAAAATCCGTCGCGTGCTCGAGCGAATTCGCGAATCAGTCGTTGAGGAACAAGAAAAGATCGGGGAATCTTAACGCTGTGAAATTGAAGAGTTGATGTGTCGTGGCGTGCAAGTTTATTGACTCCGTCGTCAATGCTCCCTATTTTTTAGCTGTCCCCGGTGTATCGTTGAATGCGCCCGGGTAGATGTACGTCTGAACAAAATAGATACCCGGACGTTCCGGGGTAAAATTCGATCCGTTACTAAGCAGGGAGTTCATCGGATGCAGCGATTGTTTGCCGCCGGGGTCGGTGGTGTATTGCTCGGTGTCGTTCTTTTCTCGGGCTCCGCATCGGTCGGTGCCGACAAAGACAAGAAGGACGTGCCGTCGGTTGAAGACATCATGAAGGTCATTAACAAGCCGAAAGGTCTTCACAAGGCCGTTGGTAAGGCACTTGCAGAAGACACGGTGAAATGGGATGCCGTGGCGAAGATGTCCAAGGAATACAACGAGCTGGCGAGCGTCCTGGGTAAGAATCCGTGCCCGAAGGGGAACGCCGGATCTTGGGATAAGCTCTGCAAATCGTACGCCGCCGATGCCAAGGCACTCGACGAAGCGGCCGGCAAGAAGGATAAGGCCGCCGCAGTGACGGCGATGGGCAAGCTCAACAAGTCGTGTCAGGGATGCCACGACGAGCATCGGTAATCGGATTTCAGGCGAGCCGGGAGCGTAAGCGACGGGGGAAGTCAATCTCTCCGATCGTATACGCTCCAGCTCGTCTATCCAATGAAATGCTAATAGGTATCGCAGATGCTTGACGGTCCCGCTGTCACCGAGGCGTTAGAAACTTGCGGGGTCACTCACGTCGTTTGGATCCCCGATAGTCATCTGGGTACCTGGGAAACCGCGCTCCTGCACTCGAAATCCATCCGCTTGATTCGCGCCTGCCGTGAAGGAGAAGCGATCGCCATCGCGGGCGGGTTGCTGATCGGCGGGGCGAAACCCGTCGTCATGATTCAATGCACCGGTTTATTCGAGGCCGGCGACGCCTTGCGGAATATCGTTTACGATCTGAACTTGCCGTTGATCCTCGTCGTCGGCGTCCGGAGCTATATTGCTCATCAGGCAGGCAAAAGCACCGACAATTGCCCCGTCTTCACCCAGCCCGTTCTCGACGCCTGGAAAATTCCGCAAACGATACTCGATCCCAATCAGCACGCGTCTGGCGATCTGATCGCGGCCATGCGAAATTGTCTTCGCACCGGCACAGCCGGCGCGATTCTCATCGCGGAGTGACCCGATGATGACTCAACGCGAAGCACTCGAAGTCCTGGCCGGTGTGCGTGGCGATCGCGCCGTCATCACCACCATGGGCTCGAGCGGCCTGTGGCCTTCTATCTCCGATACCCCGCTCGATTTCGCCTACATTCCTTCCAGCATGGGCCAGGGCATTGCGATTGGCCTGGGAGTCGCCCTGGCGCAAACGCGGCATGGCGTCATCGCGGTGATGGGTGATGGTTCGCTCTTGATGAATCTCGGATCGATCGTCACCGTCGCAAATCACCCGGCCAATTTGTTCGTCATCCTGATCGACAACGGACTTTATGAAGTGACCGGAGGACAGCCGACCGCTGGTTCCGGCACGGTTGATTTCGCGGGTATGGCTCGGGCGGCAGGGATTGAACGTGTCCATGCCTTCGACTCGCTCGACGAATGGAAACTGAAGGCACGGGAGTTGCTCGGCGGTTCTGGGCCCGTTTTCGTTTGGTTAAAAGTGCAGGGGCAGCGCGGACAGAAAACGCCGTTGCCACCGCGATCGATGTCGGAGCAGATCGAGCGATTGCGCGCCGGGCTTCTTGGTTCGTAGTGCCCCGCTTTAGCGGGTCGGAGTGTAAAGACCCGCTACGAACAATAAACGACGAAACGCGAAGCAGGAAACGACGCAAAGCGCTCTCGACTCGCGGTTGAGAAATGATTATTCTCCCGCCATGAGGCGGAACCTTCCCACACCACCCATGTTCGCGGATTGGCCCGAAAGTACTCGGCCGCTCCGACATCGCTTCACGCGCAAACTTCGCGAGGCATTTCGTGGAGCGAAGAAAGGTGTGCGCGGCGAGTCGAATTTCTTCGTTCTATTCTTCTTTGCCGCGATTGCGCTGACAGCAGCGATTGCGCTGGATTGCAGTCTTGTGGAATGGTGTCTGCTGATCTTGAGCATCGGCGGAGTGGTTGCCGCGGAACTTTTCAACAGCGCGATCGAAGCTCTTTTCAGTGGTCTCGATGAAGCTGCCCGCGCTCGCTGGTACGGTCGCCTCTGGATACTGTTGGCGTCGTGAGGCTTCTTGCTTCACGGTTCGGATGCTTGCTGCGAGTTGCCCCATTGATTTCGAAACAAAAAAAGGCTCGACGCATTGAGGCGTCGAGCCCTTAATTGCAAGTCGAATCTCACCATTTCAACATCAGTCCTAAATTGATGCCTTGAGCGATAAAGTCACGGTCGCGGCCAAGGAACGCCGGTCGGGCATTTGGTACGATGTTCGGCGACGGCCGGAAGTTGGGAATCCGGTTCACATCCAGGCTGGTGTCGATCTGATCGCCGGGACGGAGGACGTTCGACCAATATAGGATGTTGTAACCGACGAACACTCGGCAATGATCGGAGATGTTGTAACCGAGGTTCAACGTCAATTCCGGAACGATCGTGAACTGCTCGCGGTAGTGCCGGCCGATGTTGCTGTTCAGAGCCAGCAGACCGCCCTGGCTGACGACGTTGCTCCCATCGGCCATGATGTTCGACTGGCCGCCGCTGATCTGCACGATGGACGTTGTGGAGCCGATGGCGAGCATCGTTCGCAGATCCAGCACCCAGCGACCTCGGGCACAACCGAACGCCGCCCCGATCTGGCCGCCGTAGAACTGGTTCGACGTGCTGAACTGATCGAATGCATGGCCTGAAACGATGAACTGTGAGGGATCACCGACCACGGGGTTGGCATCCGGGGCGAGGCGGGTCGATTGCTCTTCGATGCGAAGCGATTCCTGCAGGCTCAGGTATCGGAAGCCGACCAATCCATCGATGTAGCTGCGCTCGCCTTGCCAGAATTTTCGGCGAAGGTTGATGTCCGTGCCCCAGATCTTGGACGAGTTTCCAACGGCGATGCCGCCAGCGAACAAACCCGGGAAACCGACGATTTCCGAAGACGGGCCGCCCGTGTTCAAGCTGTCGAAAGGCCTGGCCAGCAGTGTATTCGTTCCCGAGTTGAATCGATTATCGCTGCCGCTCTGGGAGAGGAAGAACAGATGACCGTCGAAGCCCCAATTCCGGCACTTGCCGCACCAATACTCGTATCCGAAGCGGACGCCGCTGCGAAAGTTCGGGATTGTCTCCGACTGATTGCCGAAGAGCGTGGTCACGCCTGCTTGGCCGAGGGCGCCATCGGATGACGCGGGCCCCGCGGTAACAAGTGCCGGAGTCGGATAGCTATTCGTCCACCACGCCAGGTATTCCGCGCTGAATTTCAGACGATCGCGATTAATGAATGGCGGAGCTTCAGGCGCAAGCTGAAAGAGCGGCTCCTCCGTCAGGGCGCTTGAGGTCAGAGCAGGCGTAGTGGTTGCCGGTTTGCTCGGCACGACGACGTTGGGATCCTTCGACGCATCCTTGGGCATTGGCTTTGGGGCGTCGATGAAGCGATAGGGAGAGGGTGGATTGAAATCCTGAGCCGGGATGATGGGAGGAAGAATTTCCTCCGCATTGGCCGGGAGAATCGGGGCGATTGTCGGCCGCGATGGCTGCGGCAAACCGAGTGATGCCCTGGGTGCGCCGAGAGACGCGGCCGGCTGAACCGAGGGGGATTGTCCGCTGGCGGCGAGAGAAGTCGCCAACGAAATACTCAAGCTCCACAACACTTTTTTCATCTTCGTGCCCTCCGGGCTCTTCTCTCGCCGCAATTCTAGCGGCGCTGGCTTCCTAGCCTAAATCAAACGGCTTGAGAGATCGGGTGATCCCGATTCTCCTCCTTCTTTCAATCGGCCAATTGGGGCCGGTCGCACCGTTCGAACATCTGCTTCGATGATAGGCCATTTTGAATAGCCCCCTTTTTCTCCCTTCCTCCGGCACAATCCGTATGTCCGTTGCCCGCGAACGCCAATTTTGCGACTGACCGGCATTCACATAAGGACGGAGCAATCCAAACCAAGCGATCAGGCCGATGCAATCGGTATTCCAGTACGTCCCGGTCTGATCGGTTCACGCCGGCGCTGGCTTTGCAAGGAGGTATTCCATGAAATTCCGGTCCCGCCAATGCAGGAAGCTGATGGCAGCCGGCCTGCTGGGGCTTGCTCCGCTGCTGATGATGCCCGCGTCAGCCAGCGCGATTTTCCCCCCAATTAATCGCGATCCGGTGGTCGCGACGCCGCAAGTCGTGACGCCGCTCGTCGTTGTCGACCCCCCGGTTGTGATCGTCGGCGAACCCGATCCGCCGATCGTGTTCGTGCCAGACGAGAAGACTCCTGAGCCGGCGACTATAGTCTCCGGCCTGATCGCTTTGACTTGCGCCGGCATTTTCGTCCGCCGTCGCAAGCTTGCACATGTGTAACGTTTGAAACGATTGTGACAGATATGCGGCCGGCGAACGTATGTTCGCCGGCCGTACTCATTTTCAGAATTGCGGCGGGGTTTCCCGCACGAGTTGGTTGGCATGGGCCAGCGAATCGAGCGTGCCCGCGTCGGTCCAGTAGCCGTCGATGATTGTGTAGCCCATGCGTTTCTGTTGAAGGTAGTAATTATTCACATCGGTGATTTCGAGTTCCCCGCGAGCACTTGGCTTGAGCGAGCGAATCGCTTCAAACACATCCGGCGGATAAATGTAAACACCGATGACGGCGTAATCGCTTTTCGGGTTCTTCGGCTTCTCTTCAATCCCCACGACCTGGTTCCCCTTCAACTCCGCGACGCCATAACGACCCGGATCGGGCACGCGCTGCAGGAGTCCCCGGTCCTCGAGCCGGGTGACGAGCCGCGTGATCCCGCTCGGCGTCAGCATCTGACGCGCACCGAGATCTGTCATGCGCAACCGCATCCGCGGAGCCGTGACGAAGACGATCAGGACGCTGTAGTCGTCGATCGAGATCTCGCCATGCTCACGTAGGCGGCGGTCGATCTCGCGC
>JAIOQJ010000119.1 GCA_021413475.1 Planctomycetota bacterium
GGTTTTGTCGTGGGTGGCGAGTGAATTGCTCGCGAACGACCGTGAAGCCGCGATGCGGAGTCTTCGGAGCGGAGCGCTTTGCCGCCCGAACGCGTCACGATTTCCGGGGGTAAAAGCGCTCCGCTCCGGAAACCCTACGCGTCGCGGCTTCACGGTGTATTTTGTGGACATTGTTGATCGAGGAATCTTGAACATGACGAATCTCTTCACCCGCCGTCGCGCCCTCCAATCCGCCGCTTGCGGCTTCGGCTCGCTGGCTCTCGCGGGCTTATCCGACAGCCAGGCGCACGCATCCCTGCGGATGCCGCCGATTCGGGCTAAGGCGAAGCGCGTTATCTTCCTCTTCATGCAGGGAGGTGTTAGCCACGTCGATTCCTTCGACTACAAGCCGCGATTGGATAAGGACGACGGCAAGTTCATGAACTTCGACGATGCGCGCGTCATCGCCAACACGGGCAAACGCCAGTCGTCGCAACGAGTGTTCAAGCCTCTTTGGAAGTTCGCTCAGCATGGGCAGACCGGACGCTGGGCCTCCGAACTCTTTCCCGAGATGAACCGCCATGTCGACGACATGTGCTTCATCCATTCGATGCACACCGAAGGAGTCGCTCACGGACCGGCCACGCTCTTCCTGCATTGCGGCTCGACGAATTTCGTGCGGCCGTCGATCGGTTCATGGGCCGTCTACGGTCTCGGCAGCGAGAACGAGAATTTCCCAGGCTTCATCTCTATCGCACCCTCGGCCGGCAACGGCGGGCCGCGCAATTACGGTAACGCGTTTCTCCCGGCGGTCTACCAGGGCACGGCCGTCGGTCGGGCCGGTGCTCCCGCTTCCGAGGCGACCATCCGCAATCTGTCCAACACACAGCTTTCGCGCGAGACGCAGCGTCGGCAACTCGATCTCCTCCAGTCCCTTAATGCCGAGCAACTCAAGAAGGCCCCCGGCGATTCCGAGATGGAGGCGGTGCTGAATTCGTACGAGCTCGGCTGGAAGATGCAGCAGAATGCCCCGGATATCCTCGATCTTTCCAAGGAAACGGCCGCCACGCAAAAGCTCTACGGCATCGGCGACAAGGCGACCGACAACTTCGGCAAGCAGTGCCTGATGGCCCGCCGGCTCTGCGAGGCCGGCGTCCGCTTCGTGCAAGTGACCTACGGCGACAACGGCGCGAACCCCGCCTGGGATCAGCATTCCAACATGCCGCAGCACGGCACGCACGCCCGTGCCGTCGATCGGCCGATCGCGGGTTTACTGGCCGACCTGAAGCAACGCGGACTTTTGGATGATACGCTGGTCTGGTGGGGCGGCGAGTTCGGCCGCACGCCGTACGCCCAAGGCAACGGCACCGGCCGCGATCATAACCCGGACGGCTTCACCGTCTGGCTCGCGGGAGGCGGCGTGAAATCGGGCTTCGCCCACGGAGCGACCGACGAGTTCGGCCACTTCGCCGTGGAGAGCAAAGTCCACATGCACGACCTGCACGCGACGATTCTGCATCTGCTGGGACTGAATCACGAGAAGCTCACCTACCGCTACAGCGGCCGCGACTTCCGGCTGACGGATGTGCATGGACGAGTGGTGGATGAGATTATTGCGTGAAGCAAACAGGCGGGCCAAGAAAATAAGCGACCGGAGGAAACTGGAAAACTCCCGTCGCTTATGCCGGCTTGTGAATCATCAGTTCCCTTGCCCGTGCCACATCCCGGTTCATCTGTTCGACCAACTCCGTGACGCCGTTGAACTTGATCGTCTCTCGCAACCGCTCGATGAAATCGACGGCCAGCACTTGGCCGTACAAGTCGCCCGAATAGTCGATCAGATGGATCTCGATTTTGCGAGCGTCTTCACCGAAGGTCGGGTTGGGACCGATGTTGGCTGCCGCGGGCCACGCATTCGCTCCCACCCAAGCCCGCACGGCATATACTCCTTGGCTCGGGAGGAGCGTCCGCACGTCGCCTAGGTTGGCGGTGGGGAAGCCGATCGTACGGCCGCGTTTGGCCCCCTCGATCACTCGGCCGCGAACTCGATAAGGCCGATTCATTAGCGTCGCGGCGGCTCGCACGTCTCCCGCGAGCAAGGCATCGCGAACCTTGCTGCTCGAAACGATCATGCCATCGAGTTTGAAAGGCTCGACAACTCGTAACGGGATTTTGGCGTTGGAACACATTTCCCGGAGTAAATCGACCGAACCGGCTCGCCCGCGCCCAAAGCGAAAATTGAAGCCTTCAACGAGCCCGCGGGCCTGAAACCGCTCAATCAGAATCCGCTGGAAGAAGTCGGCCGGTTCCAAGTTCAGCAGTTCGGCGTCCGTTTTCAACATCACGACGGCGTCAGCCCCCACGTCGGGAAGAGATGCCGCTCGATCCTCGGGCGTCGAGAGCGGCGGCTGAAAACGAGCGGGATCAAGCAACTGCAAGGGATGCGGGTCGAAAGAAAGCACGGTCACGGGGCCGCCGGTCGTTCTGGCCAGTTCCTTCGCTTCGCCGATCAAGGCCGCATGGCCGCGATGGACACCGTCGAAGTTGCCAATCGCGACGACTCCCTTACGGGCTCGGTCCGGCGGTAACTTCCGCCAATCGATCGCCGTCGCGGTTTGACCTTCTCCAAACTCGTTTTTCATCACCGCCGTCATCATGTCATGATGCAGTCTGGATGCGGGAATGGCCACCGCCTGTTCGGGCAACCAGTGGGAAACGTGATACAATGGTTTCTTCCGCGGGCCGGACGGATGGTCGCTGCCAGGGCAACCTGGGAGAGGAAAGTCCGGGCTCCATAGGACACGATGGTGGGTAACGCCCACCGTCCGAAGCGTGAAGGTCCTCCCGGAACCCCACGCCGAGGAAAGGGAAAGTGCAACAGAAAGTATACCGCCCGACAGGGGTCTTGCTCCTGCCAGGTAAGGGTGAAAAGGTGGGGGAGCGCAAGCTCCTTAATGTAAGAGCCCACCAGCAGCCGGGTGACCGGCTGGCTCGGCAAACCCCATTGGGAGCAAGGTCAAATAGGGGAGCAGGGTCTGTCCGGCCCGCTACGACTCCCGGGTAGACCGCTCGATCTCTCGGGCAACCGAGGGGCTAGATAAATGACCATCGCCGGAGGGAAACCTCTGGAACAAAACCCGGCTTACAGGCCGGCTCGCGGATGACCGGGAAATTTGGAGTTCGCCTGGAAATGATCGCCGCTCGGCAGCAAAAAAGAGGAGCACGCTGTTACAGCGGGCTCCTCTTTTCATTCAACCCACCAAACATACCGAATCACTTTCTCGACCGGGCGATTTTTGTCACTTCGCCCTTCTCGACAGTGAAGGTGCCTTTGTCACCTTCCTTCCATTTGCCGAGGGCTTCGCTGATTGCGACTTCTTTGTCTCGGATCTTAACCTTGGCATCGCCGACCTTGTATTCGTTGGTCTTGCCATCAACTTCGACGGTAACCTTACCGCCTTCGAATTTCTTGAAGACGCCTTTGATCTCGTCGGCGAACAGGCCGCCCGCGACGAACACCAATGCTACGACTGCCGTAAAGAACTTGCGAAACATCGATTGATCCTTCGTTAGGCCGGTGAACGGACTTCCGCTCAGTCGGCGAGAAAGAACTGCCTGTCAGAATAAACACGGGTGTCGGGAGTCGGTAACGAAAAAAGGAGCCCGCTGAAGCAGCGGACTCCCTCTTCTAGACGATCAGGAAGGAATAACGAATTACTTCTTGTCCTTCTTGACGTTCGTGACTTCACCCTTCTCGACGGTGAAGGTACCCTTTTGGCCTTCCTTCCACTTCGGGAGGAGTTCGCTGATGGCGACTTCTTTATCCTTGACCTTCTGCTTGGCATCACCAACCTTGAAGTCGGTAGCCTTGCCGTCGACTTCGACGGTGACCTTGCCGCCTTCGAACTTCTTGAACACACCCTTGATTTCGTCAGCGAAGAGGCCGCCGACAACGAACATCAAAGCCACAACTGCGGTGAAGAACTTGCGGAACATCTGCATCAGCTCCTAGGAATGAGCACCACGACAACCCGATACCGAGAGATCCCATTTCGACACATTGCCGAAATGAGGGTGGGTTTGAAAGTAAATCCATGATGTCGAAATCATGAAAAGCAAACGGCGCGCCCAACCATCTACTAGATAGTGATGCGCCTTCGCTATGCTATAATCAACCCGTGGGCCGAAGAGAAGTATCGTTATTTATTCCCGGATTCCAACATGATTACCCGAAGATGCATCGCGGCAGAGCATTTCGCGATCATGGCTGGTCTATTGTTAGCCAACTTTCCGGGTGGGATGCGGTCGATTTTCGCTGAACCTTCACAAAAGCCGCGTGTTGAGGAAGAAGATCCGGAGAAGAGCAAAGTTCCAGTCAAAATCGAGCCCAAGGGCAGCGAGCCAACACCCGTCCGCCCGGCTCTACCGCCATCGACTTTCCGCATCGCCCAGGCAGCGGCCAACGCGAAAAACCTATTCGTTCGCGACTCGTTGTCGCGCATCGCCTTTCCTCATGACAAACTCGTTGCCGCTACGGGGAAGACGTACAATATTTTCCTCTTTCCCGATCGTAAACTGCCCGATGGCAAATTCACCTATCGCGAATTGAATCTGCTCCAAACGGGAGGTAAAGAGAAAGAACTTCCCACCGGGGCCGGTTTCACGCTAAAGCCCTATGAAGAAATTGTTTATGACGAAATCGACGGACTTCTAAAGAAAAAACTTGATGGCGTGCGCCGCGACGAAGTCCTGGAGCTCGGCGTTCAGGTTCTCCAGGCCACTCGTCGCTTTCATGCCCTCGCCGTTGCCCAGAATAAACGAGTCGGCAAGGACTGGGAACCAGTCGACGAAATGCTTCGCAAAAGGATCGTCCAGCTTCGCCGCGATCAACTTCAGATCGCGATCGACGCCAAGGAGTGGCAAAAAGTCGATGACCTGGTCGGCGACCTGACCAACTATCCCGACGAACCCGAAGTCCAGAAGGACATCTATCGACTCCTTCTTCGCAAGGCCCTGAATTCGCTGCAACCGAACCGGGACGAAGACTACCAGAACCTGCGGGCGGCCGTCGTGCAGTTTGAGAAGATCGCGGCTGGTCGAGGCGATCCGCTCGCCTTGAAGGCCCGCGAGATCCTGTCGAAGCGAGCGAGTGATTTCGTCAGCCAGGCCACTCAACTGGCCGAGAAAAATCAGAGTGCCGCAGCGCTATCTGTCTTGAAGAACGCGGACGCTCTCTATCCCGACCTGCCAGGCATTTCGAATCTGCGCCTTCAGCTAAGCGATCGCATTCTGTACGTTGGCGTGCCGCGCCTCCCGCAATACCTCTCTCCCGCGACCGCGCGCGACGATGCCGAGCGCTGGGGTGTGGAGCTCCTTTTCGAAAGTTTGCTGCAGGCGGTGCCCGATCTCGACTTGGGTCGACGTTACCGTCCGGTGCTGGCGGAGGCGCTGCCAATTGTGTCGTCTCTGGGCAGGGACTTCACACTCATCAAGAATGCCCGCTGGGCGAACGATCCCGAGAAGACGATCAATGCACATGACATACTCGGCACGCTCAAACTTCTCGACAAGCAGCCATTTCTGCCCTGTGCGGACGGGATCGACGTTCTCGATCTGGCGCAGTTTCGGGTCAAGAACTCATCGCAATTCCATTTCAGCTTTCGCCAGGGAGTGCTCGAACCGCTCAGCCGGACGACGTTTAAGATTCTGCCTGCCCGCGACCTGGCTTCGAAGGGAAAAGAGGCCGACGACGATGAATTCGGCCGCCAACCGTACGGCAGCGGCCCGTATATGTACGTCCCACCCAAGGACCGCGATGCTCCTCAGCGTGAAGCCGTATTTCGAGCCAACCCTGATTTTAGCCAGCGAGATGGTAAGTTCGGCATGCCGCACATTCGCGAGATTCGTTTCGTCGTCCCCAAACTCGATGCCGTCGCGAATGAAATCGCCAACCGGCAACTGCACTTGGTGCTTGACGTGCCGACCGGCGACATCCCCCGCTATCGAGATGACCCGATTGCGGGCGGTCTGGCCAAGGAACATACGCTCGCCCTCAACCGGCGAATCCACATGCTGGCCATCAATCACCGCAAGACCGCATTGCAGAACGTCGATCTGCGGCGAGGCCTTTCTGCAGCCATCGATCGCGAGACGATCCTGAACAAAGTCTACCGGCCCGAGGGGACGAAGGGTCGCCATGCCGCCCTGGCAGGGCCGTTTCCTTTCAACTGCTGGGCGACACCCGCGAATGCTCGGTTACTGGAAGGCGGCCTCTACAACTCGAGCCTGGCCGGCGGATTACTCAACGCGGCCATCGACAAGGGACCAATTGAACTCCACCTGGCTTATCCCCAGGACGACCCACTCGCCCAACGGGCTTGCGGACTAATCAAAGATCAGATCGAGGAAGCGTCGCGGGACGAGGCGTCCCGGAAAAAAGCCGACAGCCCGCCTCGAATTCGCATTATCGTCGATCCAATTCCCGGCCACGAGTTTCACCGGAAGATCGAAATGAAACACGACTACGATTTGGCGTATTGTCCCTACGACTACCGGGACGATCTCTACTGGCTCGGCGGCCTGCTCGATCGCACCGCGGCAGATCGCGGTGGGCGTAATTTTCTCGGTTATCTCGCTGTGGGCTCCAATCCACAATCGGACGATATCAACCTGCGCACCTCGCTCGACAAGATCCGCGCTCATCGCGATTTCCGCGACAAGGTCGTCGACGAGACGGGCAAGCTACACACCCATTTTCTTGCCCGGATGCCATTCATCCCGCTCTGGCAACTCGATCGACACATCATCGTGCATCAGGGCCTGGAAATGTACCTCGACAACTCAGGCCAAAAGCTAAAGCCCGAACACCTCGACCCCGCGACGATTTTCACGGGGGTGGAGAAGTGGCGGTTGAAGTAGAGAAAATCGCGTTTCGTTTTCGTAGGACGGCCTTTCTTGGCCGTCCGAAAAAGCTCGCCGAACACGAAGAAATTGCGACGGCCTGGGAAGGCCGTCCTACGATGAAATTCCATCACTCAAAAAGCGCATTCACATAACTATCCGGATCGAACGGCTCCAAGTCGTCGAGGCCCTCGCCGACGCCGATGAACTTGACCGGTAGGCCGATCTTTTCCTTGATGGCGAAGATCGCGCCGCCCTTCGCGGTGCCGTCCAGTTTGCTCAGGATGATGCCGGTACACTTCACCGATTTCGAAAACATCTCCGCCTGATTGATGGCATTCTGGCCAGTTGAGGCGTCGAGGACGAGGAAAACCTCGTGCGGTGCCCCTTCGATCTGCCGGCTGACGATGCGATGGATCTTCTCGAGTTCTCGCATCAAGTGAACTTGCGTGTGCAAGCGCCCGGCCGTATCGACAATCACGACGTCGAAGCCCCGGGCCTTGGCTTTATCGCAGGCGTCGTGGGCCACGCTGGCGGGATCGCTCCCTTGCTGATTCTTGACGATCTCGACGCCGATCCGTTCGCTCCAGATGGAGAGTTGCTCGACGGCCGCAGCCCGGAAGGTGTCGCAGGCGGCCACCATCACTTTCTTGCCGTCGTCCTTGAGCTTCTTGGCCAGCTTGGCGATGCTCGTCGTTTTCCCCGAACCATTGACGCCCGCGATCATCACGATTGTTGGGCCCGTTGGAGCGTAACGAATTCCCTCGGAAGGATCGGAGAGCATCTGCCGCAGTTGGGCTTTGACGAAGGCCTCGACCTCGCCCGTGACTTCCTTGTCGATGAACGCCTGCCGGACCTTGTCGACGATGAGGCCAACGCCGTAGCCGCCAACATCGGCCAGATAAAGCCGGCGTTCGAGTTCATCGAGAAACGCCTTATCGACCCGGCCGCGCCCGCGAAACAGATCGACGATCCCCGAGAAGACGCTGCGCGTCTTGGCGAGGCCTTGCTTGATTTTCTTGAAGATGGCGCCAAACATGGAGTGGTCCGTGGGAGGAAACGTTCTGTTCGGATTTCC
>JAIOQJ010000120.1 GCA_021413475.1 Planctomycetota bacterium
AACCGGTGGGAGTCGTGTTCCAGTCAACGACCAACTGAGAGTGAAGGTTCCCCTGTTCGATATACGGCAGCAAGTAGGCGAGCACGCCCATCCAGTTGCCGACGTTGTAATTGGCGATGCCGAATTGGCTGACGTTGGCCACCGTGCCGGGAGGGAAACGGCACGCGGACGTGTGATAGCCGTGCATCGCCGTGCCGAGTTGCTTCATGTTGTTCAGGCAACTCGTCTTGGCGGACGAGGAGCGAACCTTCTGAATTGCGGGGAGAAGCAAGCCGAGCAGCACGGCAATAATCGCGATGACGACGAGAAGCTCGATCAGGGTGAATCCACGTCGTGAACGGGCCGGTTGCATGGGTGCCAATTCTCCATTTGAACGCCATCAAAGCTACCTTGAGGCTTCGACCATAAGTTAGAACACATTTCCGAGTGTTGATTGCCGGGAGAGATGAAAAACAAGCGAGAGGTTACGTTGCCGAGAATCCCTCGTGCCAAACATGGGATGTTCGATTCAGATCCCGCATGAATCGACTTGGGCCGACCTGATTCTAGCTCCCGGATTCGAGGTCAGGCTGAAGAATTGCGGGGAGACCATAAACTACCCTCGCAAGATCTTGAGAAGGAGCTGAAGCCAAAAATGAGCCAAAATTTCGATCCGATCCAGATGCTTCGGCCACGCCGGAAGATCACCGGCATGTCGGCGATCTTGCTTCCGTTCACGACCGATGGCGAAATCGATTGGCCGGCATTCACGGCCCATGTCGAGCGCACGGCCGATGTTGGGCTGACCCCAGCCGTCAATATGGACACAGGTTACGTCAATCTTATCAGCGACGAGCAGAAGCTGGCGGTCCTGAAACGAACCCGTGAAACACTTGGCAAAAAGTCGTTTGTCGCGGGGGCGTTCGTCGGCGATCGGCCGGGCGATCGCTTCAACCGCGATGCCTATCTGCGGCAAATCGAGGCCATCACCTCGCACGGCGGCGTCCCCGTCATTTTTCAATCACACGGCTTGACCGCTCAAGATGACTCGGCCTTGATCGCCTCCTACGCCGAGTTTGGCCGGCAGTGCGACAAGTTCATCGGCTTCGAGCTCGGCACCATGTTCGCCCCGTTCGGCAAGATTTACTCGCTCGACGCTTACGCGGGCCTGATGAACATCAAGCAATGCATCGGAGCCAAGCACTCCTCGCTCGAGCGCGAACTGGAATGGGACCGCCTTCGGCTTCGTGACAAGACACGGCCCGACTTTCACGTCTTCACCGGCAACGATCTGGCCATCGACATGGTGATGTACGGCAGCGACTACCTGCTCGGCCTGAGCACCTTCGCTCCGGACATTTTCGCTCTCCGCGATCGCTGCTGGGAAAAGGGCGACCCAGCCTTCTACGAGATCAACGACGCGTTGCAGTATCTTGGCTTCCTGACGTTTCGTCGCCCGGTCCCTGCCTACAAACACTCGGCCGCGATGTTTCTGAAACTCCGCGGCTGGATTGCCTGCGATCACACGCATCCGCTAAGCCCGACCCGGCCCGAAAGCGACCGCGACATCCTTCGCGAGATCGGGAGAGAACTGGGGATCATCTCATGACTTAAGAGTTGAACCACAGAGACACAGAGGCACAGAGAAGAAGGTAGAGAAAATGCAATAATCAAGAAATACGAACCCCACTCGAGGTCCTTACATAATTCTCCTGCTTTCGTTCCCTGTCTTATCCGTGTTACTTGGCCTCTAAATCTTCGCGGCGTGCGCAAAATGAATAAGAAATGAGCCACAGAGGCCACAGAGATCACCGAGAAAAGAATCCGAAAAGCTCCTGCTTTCTCTGTGTCCTTGTCTCTGTGGTTCAAATGTCTTCGTTTGTGGTTCCGGTTCGCCCGGGCCGTGTCTCTGCAGAAAAATTCTTACCTCGATGCCAATGGGATCTTCTCATGACTTATCCGCGCATCTCGACGCTTAAATCGGCCGCGGATTTTCAACGGCGGTTGACCGAGCTTGGCATCCATCTGCCGTTCGATGAAGAACTGCAAACCGGTCCGCTGGCACCTCTCGCCCAGCCACTTCGACGAGAACGCGGCGTCATCGGCAATCGCTTCTCCATTTTGCCGATGGAAGGCTGGGATGGCACCACCGACGGTCGGCCCACGGACCTGACTCTCCGCCGCTGGGGCAACTTCGGCAAGAGCGGGGCGAAATTGATCTGGGGCGGCGAAGCGGTGGCCGTGCGTCCCAACGGCCGGGCCAATCCCAATCAACTCATCCTCAACACGGCCAATGAGTCATCCATCGCGGGATTGCGAGATCACCTCCTGGAAGAACATCGCCGTGGTTTCGGCACGACCGACGACTTGCTGATCGGCTTGCAACTCACTCATTCCGGCCGTTTCGCCCGACCGAATGACAAGAAGAAACTCGAGCCGCGCATCGCCTATCGCCACCCGGTTCTCGATGCCAAGTTCGGCATCGCCGACGACAAGCCGCTCCTGAGCGATGACGAAATCTCCGTACTCATCGACGATTTCGTCGTTGCCGCCAAGCGGGCCGCCAAGCTCGGCTTCGCGTTCGTGGATGTGAAACACTGCCACGGCTACCTCGGCCATGAGTTCCTCTCGGCGTTCGATCGCCCCGGCAAGTTCGGCGGCAGCCTCGAAAATCGCACGCGATTCCTGCGCGAAATCACCGCGGGAATTCGGGCGGAGGCTCCGGGTCTCGAGATCGGCGTCCGCGTCAGCATTTTCGATTTTATACCGTTCAAACCGGGTCCGGATGGTATCGGAACGCCGGCCCTGACAGCCCCGTATCACCTTGCCTTCGGCGGCGACGGCACCGGCCTGGGAATCGATCTCGATGAGCCGCATCGCTTCTTACAAATGCTCACGGAACTTGACATCGAGCTGGTCTGTATCTCGGCGGGAAGCCCCTATTACGTCGTCACCGTCCAGTTGAAAGCCAGCCATCCGAAGTTGATTTTCGTCGGCACCGGTTACTCATATCTGCAAGAGTGGCTGCCCCACGTCGGCCAGCGGCTCGTCCGGGATGGAGGCGTCGATTTCGTGGGCTTGGGGCGCATGGTCCTCTCCTATCCCGAGCTACCCGCCGACGTTCTGGCAGGAAAAGGCCTCGAACGCAAGCGCATCTGCCGTACGTTCAGCGATTGCACAACGGCCCCGCGTAATGGCATGGTTTCGGGGTGTTATCCGCTGGATCCGTTTTACAAGGAGAGGCCCGAGCGGGTACAATTGAATGCGGTGAAGGGGAAGTAACAGGATCATTTTCGCAAAGCACATTC
>JAIOQJ010000121.1 GCA_021413475.1 Planctomycetota bacterium
TTCGACATCGAATCGCCTCCATCACGAGGAGCCCACGCATGATGCGGTACGTCCTGATCTCGGCGTGCGTCCTTTCGTTTTCCATCCGCGGTTTCAGCGCGGAACCCGCAACTCCGGATGCCGTCAACGACGCGATCCAAAAACTCGCCCACGCCCGCTTCGCGGTCCGCGACCAAGCCGCCCGCAATCTCGTCCGAATCGGCGAGCCCGCTCTCATCCCGCTGAAGGCCGTCCTCGCTTCCAAGGACCTGGAAGTGCGTCTGCGAGCCGAGGCCTTGATTCAACAGATCGAAACGCGGATTGAAAATGAGACACTTATTCGCGCCTCTAAACTGCGATTGAAATACCAGAACACGCCCCTCGATGAAGCGATTGTCGACCTCGCGAAACGGACGGGACTGCCGTTCGCTCTCGATGAAAAGTCGGGCAAGAATCCACGACAGCAGATTACGCTTGATACCGGTGAAGTCCCGTACTGGGAAGCGGTTGAGAAGTTTCTGACGGTGGCGGGTCTGGAGGAGAATGCGACAAATGCGCTGATCGCCTCAATTGCGCGAAAACGAGAAGACCGATCGGGTATCAGTCCCTTGGAGAAACCGGATATTCCTGCTGAACGATTGACGTTGGTGGAATGTAAAAAGCCGATTGCCGCCTCGACCTCTACGATTGTGCGCGTCAAATCGTTGCCACGCGACTTTCCCGGAAACGTCGCGGCCAAGGGGACCAACGAAGTCACATTTAAGCTCGACGTGATTCCGGCCAAATCGTTCGTCTGGCAGGAACTCGTCGGCGTAGAGATCCGCAAGGCGATTGATGATCGCGGAAATGTTCTGACGCAATCGCACCTTCCTCGCGAATACGATCAGGCCGTTGCCGTGAACAATGCCCAAGACAGGCCGATGAACAATGCCGCCCCAGTGTTCCAAGCGCCAGCCCCTATGTATAGTCCTCAATCGAGTCCGGGAACTACGCGTCACATGCCCGTGACCTTGTTCACCAAGGACACCAGCGCAAAGACGCTCAAGCACCTGGAAGGCGTGGTCGTGGCTCGTGTTCTAAGTCTGCAGAAGACATTGCTTACATTCGACAATCTACTGAAAGCGAAGATGGGGCACGTGGTACAGAACGATGACATGCGCCTGCGAATTGTTGAGCGAACGGTTCAGAAAAATGGCAACCTTCGTCTAAAGCTGCGAATAGTCGTCTCTACTTTGGGTGAAGGGATGACCTTCGACGAAAGTCACGATCAAGGGAATGATCCATTCAAAAAAGAAGTACCGGCTCGTGTGAACCGGCTATCCTTTGTCGATAGCGTGACAGGCAAACCTATTCCAGATGTGTCGATTAGCCTCCTCGAACTATTTACTGATGACGAGTACGATACGATCGACTACGCCGTCATCCTCCCCGGCTTCGGTAAAGCCGATGCAAATCCGGTGAACTGGGTGATTACGGCTCGCCGTACCGTAACGGTCGAAATTCCCTTCCTTTTGAAAGATGTTCCACTTCCGTGACCCCCTTTTGACAAAACTTTAGGAAAAATTTACAAAATCTCGATTGACAACAAATTGATGATGGTTTAATCTCTCCCTCGGCCTCTTCTCTGTTCCGGCCCCGTCAACCAAGGTCACAAGCTTTGGTCGGCGGGGTTTTTTCATGCGATTATCTTCGTTGTTGTATCGCACAAGCGATTGACGCATTCTCCGACCGTTCACCGCGCTCCCCTTTTCGTAACAGAACACGGCTCATTCGTAACAAATCTCCTCTTTTTGGTAAAAAAAACACGGCTCATTCGTAACAAAATGCCCCTCTTTCGTAACAGATTTCGACCCATTCGTAACAGGGGGTGTGCGTGAATCGTGTTACGAATCGCGGTTGTGCGTATTTGCCGATCCATTTATACTTCCCAGCCACCCTAAGCCCCATCCCTGGAGTTCTGGCGATTCGATGTCTGTATCGAGCGACGAACCACACACTGAATCCCGTTTGGCGCTGGCCTCGATGGCGGGCACGGCCTGGATCGCCCGGCATCCCTGGCTGACGATTACATTCTGCCTTGTCACGGTTGTTATTGCCATTCACCAATCATTCACCCGGCTGACCTATCGCACCCAACGCGGCGATCTGATGAGTGCCGACCACGCATGCCAGGCACGCTGGCGCAACTACCTCCGCGAATTCGGCGAAGACGACGACATCGTCTTCGTCATTGAGGGAAAAGATGGCGCACGTATGCAGGCGGCCATCGATAAACTGGCCGACCGCTTGCGTGCGGAACCGGAACTATTCGACCGAGTGCTCGCCAAGGATCAAGCCTTTCTCGATCAGATCAAAGCAATCGTCGCAACGGCAGAGAAGAGCCTGGACGAGCCAACACGATACTCGAACCCCTGGCAATCATTCACTCCGCAAATTGCCGGGCGCGATGACATTCTCCAGCAACCGCGTTACTCCTTCAGCGACGATGGGACGCTCGCCATGCTGCCGGTCCGGCCGGCTATGAGCGATCGGCAATCATTTACCCCGGTCGCCCGTTCCGTCGATCGGTCTCGTGCCATCATTCGCGAGACCTCGGGCGAATTCCCCGATCTTTCCTTCGGGCTGACTGGTCTGCCCGTCCTCGAAAACGACGAGATGGCTGGCACCGATCGCGATTCGATGCGGGCGGCTTGGCTGGCTTTGGCCGGGGTCGCCCTCCTTTATCTCGTCGTCTATCGCGGTCTGCGTTACCCGCTCTTGACGGTCGGCACGCTACTCGTCGGCACGGTTTGGGCCCTTGGTTTAACGGCACTGACCATCGGGCACTTGAACATTCTCTCGTCGGCCTTCGCCGTGATGCTGATTGGCATGGGCGATTACGGCGTTCTCTGGGTGGCTCGCTTCGAT
>JAIOQJ010000122.1 GCA_021413475.1 Planctomycetota bacterium
GCTCGACCCGCTAAAGCGGGTCACTACGAACCAAAAAGTTCACATCGGCAATTCCAACCGGAAACACGCACCGACACCGGCTTCGCTTGCCCCGACATCGAGCCGGCCGCCCACGAAACCCGCCCAGCGCGTCGCGAGTGCCAAGCCGAGGCCCACGCCGCCAGCCCGAACATCGGCATCGTGCCCACGGCGGAATGCACGGAAGATCGAGCCGCGTTCGCGCTTGGTGACGCCGGGGCCGCGATCTTCCACTTCGAGGATGAGCTTGCCGTTCTCCAGGCGTGCCCGCAACCAGATGCGAGGATCCGCGGCATCCTGGGAATACTTACGGGCGTTGTCGATTAAGTTGCCGAGGATCTGTTCGACCAGGCTCGGGTCGGTGGTCACCCGCGATTCCGGGGGAAGTATGTTCGCGATTAGCAACTCTTTACCCGTGGCCGCGCAACGCTCGCTCCAGGTTTTCAGCAATTGATCGAGGAGGTCGGCGACGGCGATCTCGCGTTTCTCGACCGTCGGCCGGGCTTTCTCCAGGCGGGCGAAATCGAGGACGTTGCCGATCAGCCGGTAGAGGCGATCCGCTTCCGCGCCAAGTGTCTTGATGTACTCGTCGCGCTGTTTCTCTTCGCTGACCAGGCCGCTATTGAGTAGATCGAGATAGAGCCGCAGGGTGGTCAACGGCGTCCGCAGTTCGTGCGTGACGGCGGAGACGAACCGAATCCGGCGTTCGGAAAGATCGAGGAGTGTCCAGCCGCCCAGGCCGACTGCCAGCCAGGCGATGAATGCCGCGACCCACGCCAAGGCGAGGCCGATGCGCAAGGGCGTCCAACCAGCGGGAGAAACCGTGGGGGCAGGGATCGACTCCGGCGGTTCGGGTTGCGGCAGCGGGCCGGCATCGATTATAAACTTGGCGTCGGGAAGCACGTCCTCGATCTCCGATTTGAGGATGTCGCGCAGGCGGTTCCAGTCGAGCAAGATCCCTTGATAGGCGGGGAGCTTGCCGATCCGCATCGGCCGCATCAGCAGTAGATGTTTGGGATTCTCGGGGCTCGGCAACCAGAGCGGCTGCATGGAACTTAACTTGACCTCGACTGGTTGAAGCGTCCGCTTTAAGTCATCTACTTCTTTACGTGTTGAATCGAGCCGGTTCAGCACGTCCTTCTTCTTGGCCTCGGTGGTCGCGGTGGCGAGTTGCTTTTCAAGCTCCCGGCATTCCGTCTGTTTGAGATCGAGTGCCTTGTACGGAAGCGACCCTTGAAGCGACGAATAGCTTCGGCCGTCGTTCAGAAAGGCCCAAAGTCCTTCGTTCTTGCCGCGATTGATGACCTGAAGACGTTTCCCGGAGTCGTTGGCGTCGCGCTGCTGGTCGTTGTTGAAGCCGGCGATCGAGTTCTGCGATTGAGCGGTATTCTGAGTGGGAGCGATGTTTTGCGTGTTGTTCCCGTAATTCTGGTTCAGGTTGAGTCCGTTGAATTGGCCTAGTTCTTGTTGCTGTTCCTTCTGTGGATCATATTCGAGGCCTTCGGTTCGCAACGTAGCGAGGAAGCTTCGGGCGGGATACGCGGCTTTGAGTTCATCGAGACGCTTGCGGTGAGCATCATCGACATTGTTCAGTGCCAGTTCAATCGGTTGCCGACGGAGCATTTTCTGAAGAACATCGGGAATGACTTGCGGCGAGGTCCAGCCCTTGACCGGATCGACCTGAAAATGGAGAAGCATCCACTCCGGAAGCTCGGCCGTCATCAATGGCGAAGGTATTAGCACTTGGCCCGGTTCCCAGGCGGTTCCGGTCGGCGTGACGGCGGGGAAGGGGCTATGGAGTGCTTCGAAGTGAGTCGACGGCCGGCTGTCTTCGCGCGAGAGGGCCGGCGTCAGCCGGCTGTCGAGCAACATCAGGGCGTGACGCATCTTGACGCCGCGGTCGGTTGCGATTTGCTGTAGCCGCTCTTGCCAGCGCTCGTCTTGTTCCTTCTGAAGCTTCTCGTGTTCGCGGGAAGCAGCGGCGATGCGGCGTTCATTCTCCATCTGCAACGCTTCGCGCGTGACCCAGCCCAGGCCGCCGGCCACGAGGGCCGTGACACAGAGATAGGCCACCAGACCGCCGAATTTACCGCGAAAACAACTCATGTGACTTTCTCCACCGGGACACAAAGTCCCGGTCCGGCCATGTAGCCGTGCGAGCGAACCGTGATGATTGCTTCGGGCGATTCCTCGCAGGTGAATTCCTTCAGCTTCGCTCGCAAACGGGCGATGTGCATGTCAACGGTGCGGGTTTCGAGGCCTTGAGCATCGACACCCCAGACGCGCGTTAGTAATTCTTCTCGCGAAACGGCCCGGGTGCGATTGCCGACCAGGTACTGAAGCAGCAATGCCTCGGTCTCGGAAAGCTCCTGGCGATCCGCGGCCGGCCAGCGGATCTCCCGACGGGAAAGATCAATCGTCCCTTTTCCGATCTTGATAATCCGCACATCGGGCTCGCGCGGCAACGTTCGACGCAAGACCGCTTCCACGCGTGCCAGCAGTTCCCGGGCGGAAAAGGGTTTGACGACATAATCATCCGCCCCCATTTTCAGGCCGCGAACGCGATCTTCTTCGGTGCCGCGGGCGGTCAGGATGATAACAGGCCGGGTCGGGCAAACCCGGCGGATTTCAGCCAGAACTTCCAGTCCATCTTTGCGCGGCAGCAACAGGTCGAGCAGGACGAGATCGACATTCGCCTGAACGGCTAGCTGCTGGCCGATCGCCCCGTCGGCCGCCTCGCTGACTTCGTAACCAGTCAGGCGCAGGGCATCGACGACTCCCCGGCGGATGGCGGGTTCGTCCTCAACCACGATGATGCGCCCTTTGGGCATGAGAAGAACCTTTAGAGTAAAGGCGAGCCGGCTCCCGTTCGGGGCCGGAGTATTGAAATTCCTCCAGCCCCGAACGGGAGCCGGCTTGCCAAATCCAAGAACCACTCACTCCGGGATCTTAATCCCCTTCGTCGCCGCCTGCGTACGGATCGTCGAACGCAGTGCTTCGTCAAACGATTTGTCCTTTTCGCTCTTCGGCTGCTTCTTCATCTCCTCCTGGATATAAGTCGCCCGTTTCGCGGTCAGGTCGTCGATCTTCTTGCGCAGAGCATCCCGTTCGGCGGCCTTTTTCTTCACGAATTCGACTCGCTCTTCGGGTTTAAGCTTCTTCAGTTCGTCGGACAGTTCTTCTTCCTTGAGGGACTTGATGTCGAACTTGGCGTCGTTCTTCATGCGATCGACAAGGTCCCAAGTGTCGCAACGATAGAGGGCGCTATTTTTGGTAACCGTGCGATCGATGGCGACGGCTGGGGAGGCCTTGGCGGCGTTCGAATCTTGGGCGGCCTGATTCTCTTTCCTCGCGTCGCCGTTCTTACCGCCGTAGACGACGTAGGTCGCATTCATTTGGGTGCTGAGTTTAAGGAGTTCTTCATCTTGCGGTGTCTTGATCACCACTTGGGTCTGAGCCGCGTTTTGATCGATGTTCGAATAGCTGCCGCCCGCCATCGTGGCGAAATCTTTCCAGAGATTGGATTCGGGATGGGCCGCCCGGCCGCAGTAAATCGTGTTGACGAACACGCCCTTCTTCTTGGCGATCTCTGCGACCGAGGCCAGCGTGACTTGCTTATCTTGATCGGCGGGTTCATTGCCGCAGACGAAGATCAACCGAAGAGCGTCCTTGTCTTCCGACCATTTCAGATCGTTCAAAGCACTCTGGGTGACGCGGGCGACCAGTTCGGTACCGCCGCCCGTTCGGAAGGCGTTCAACTTCTTGTAGACTTCATCGAGATCGTTCGTGAGATCGAGTTCCTTGCGAACCCAGCCGTCGTTGGCGTTGAGGCTATCGTGGCCGTATTGGTACACCGAAACTCGCAGGACCGGGGTGGGTTGAATCTTGGCGAGATCGTTGACGATCGTCCAGAGTTTCAATTTGGCCGATTCGATCAGGCCGTTCATGCTGCCCGACGTGTCGAGACAGATGGCGACATCAATGTGTTTGCCGGTGACTTCCGCGGGAGCGGGGGCGGGGGCGGGGGCCGCCCGACCGATGGAAGGACTGATCAAGACCGCAACAGCAATGGCGGCAGCGAAGATGCGGGAGCGCATTGGCTTCCTCCTATTTGAACCCTTGGGGTGGACGCGCGAAACCGTGATGTACTCTTATTCCGACGATATTGTAACAAGCTTCGTTTGCCAAAGGTGTAACAGGAAGGTAACGGGGGACGAAGTAGACCGGTTGTTCCGCAACCGGAATTCTGGCAGTGGACCGGTTGCTCCGAAACCGGAATTCCGGTTGCAGAGCAACCGGTCTACTCAAAATCGTAATCCCAGCGGTTTCCCCCGCGAAAACCTGGCAACCCCTCCCACCCCCGAATATCCTACCTCCCACGAACCAAATCATCCCGCAACCAGAGAGACTTTCACCATGCCAACCAACGCACCTTTGAACCGCAAACTTCGCATGGGTTTGATCGGCGGCGGCCAGGGGGCCTTTATCGGGGCGGTCCACATGCGTGCCGCCGTGCTCGACAATCGGGCCGTCCTGGTCGCAGGGGCTCTGTCCTCCGATCCCGCCAAATCCAAGGCATCCGCGGCGGATTACGATATCAACCCCGCTCGTGCTTACGGTTCCTACAAGGAAATGGCCGCGGCCGAGGCGAAGCTCCCCGCCGATCAACGGATCGATTTCGTCAGCGTCGCCACGCCGAACCATACGCACTACGACATCTCCAAGACCTTTGCCGAGGCCGGCTTCAACGTCCTGTGCGACAAGCCGTTGACGTTCGACCTGGCCCAGGCCGAAGATCTGGCGAAAGTCGTGCAGAAAGCCGGCGTCGTCTTTGGCGTCACGCATAACTACACCGGGTACCCGCTGGTTCGGCAGGCTCGCGAGATGATCCGCAACGGCGAGCTCGGCGAGATCAACGCCATTCGTTCTTCCTACATCCAGGGTTGGTTGCGGACCCGTCTCGAAAGCGACAATCAGAAGCAGGCGGCCTGGCGCACCGATCCGAAACAGTCCGGCATCGCCGGTTGCTTTGGCGACATCGGCACGCACGCCTACAACCTCGGCCGCTATATCACGGGCCTGATTCCCGATTCCATTTCATGCAGCCTGAAGATCTTTAATGAAGGCCGCGTCCTCGACGATTATGGCACGGCCATCATCCGATACACGAACGGCGCGCTGGGCACCGTCACCGCGTCCCAAATTTCGCACGGTCGCGAAAACGACATCTGGATCGAAGTGGACGGCACCAAAGGTTCGCTCGAATGGCATCAGGAAGAGCCGAACAAGATGACGGTGCGTACAAACGGCAAGCCGCACCAGATCTACACTCGCGCGGGCGGCGGCTACTTGAGCCCACTCGCCTCGGCCTCCGGACGCATCCCGGCCGGCCATCCGGAAGGTTACCTCGAAGCATTCGCGAATATTTACAATTCCGTTTTCGATGACATCATCAAACGGGCCAGTGGCGAAAAATTCGACAGCACGGCCAGCCTCTACCCCAACGTGGGTGACGGGGTGGATGGGATGAACTTCATTACTCAGTGCGTGGCAAGTTCGAAGCAGAATGGAGCTTGGTTAAGCCTGAAACATTCGCTTTGCAGGTCGTAAATGTCGCTTGCGGCTTAGCGCTCACTTTCCCAAATCAAAATCTCTCGGGTGGGAATGCGAGCGCTAAGCCGCAAGCCGATAAATCACTTCGCCTTCACATCGTAACACCACACCGTGTCGAGTTCGCGGATATACATCTTGCCGCCGACCACCACCGGGTGAGCCCAGCAATTGGCTTTGCTATTGGGAATCTTGAACGTGCTGATCTCCTTGCCGTCTGACGGGTTGACCAGCGATACCCAGCCATCCGAAAAGCGGAAATAAAGCAGCCCATCGGCATACGTGAGCGAGACCGAACCGCTCCCCTTGGTTCGCTCGACTTTCGACCACTTCACGTCGCCGCTCTTGAACTGGGCACTCCACGGCTGGCCACTTGAATCGAAATCGCCATAGAGGTAGTCGCCGACCAATACGATGCCGCCGTGCTTGTTGTTGAGCTTCTTGGTCCAGTACTCTTCCTTGACGTCCCACTTACCACCAGCACTGGTAATCGTAAGGAGAGCCGCACCACGGCCGTAACCCGCGCTGGCGAAAACCTGGTTGCCGCGTACGATCGAGGTCGGGATATTGGCGGTATTGCCGCCGAAGTGATCGCGTTCGGTGCCGTAACGCCAGAGCAGTTCGCCCTTGTCCGCCGAGAACGCTGCCAGACCGTTCGACATTAATTGAACGTACTGCCGCGAACCGTCAATCTCGGCGAGGACGATCGAAGAATAACCGGCGGTTTCACCGCCCGGAATCACGCCTTTCCAGATCACGTCGCCCGTCTTCTTGTTCAAGGCCAGCATCGAAGCTTCGGATCCGCCGGGCGTGACGACGACTTTATCGCCATCGATGAACGGCGACTCCGTATAGTTCCAGCCCCCGGACTTCCCCTTGAAATCCGTGCCGAGATTCTTCTTCCAACGAACTTCGCCATCCGCGACATTCAGGCAGACGAAGTCGCCGAACTGGCCCAGCGCGTAAACGGAATCGCCATCTACGCTCGGCGTACAGCGAGGTCCCGCGTAGTTGCCGCCCGTTTTGCCGATCATCTTTTTCCAGAGAAGTTCGCCCTTGGCGCGGTCGATGGCGAAAACATGACATCCATCCTTCAGATCTCCCATCGTGAACACGCGGTTCCCCGATATCGCGACGCTCGAAAAACCGATGCCGACCCCCTCGCACTTCCACACCAGGGGAGGCCCGTCCTTCGGCCATTCCTTCAGGAGGCCCTTATCGTCCGAGACGCCGGTCCGGTTCGGCCCACGAAATTGCGGCCATTCACCCGCCACCGGATCGGCCGCCAAG
>JAIOQJ010000146.1 GCA_021413475.1 Planctomycetota bacterium
CTCTGCTGCCCCGAACGTGTCACGACACTCCGCGAGTCAAAGTGCTCCGCTACGGAAACCCACCGCGTCGCGGCTTCACGACTCTCACGAATGTGACTTCTCGCGCATGAATCGCCCCATGATGAATCGACGACTCGCGCGCCAGGGGCGGCGTAGCAACACGCCGTGTAGATAGAGCAAGATTCCTTTTTTCTTGGCCGATTTCAGTTCGTCCGCGGAGAAGTCTTGCGGCCGGCGGCGGCGATGTTGCTTGTCGAGATGGTAACGATCCGTCGCCTGCAGATAGCGTAGGATACGTCGCCCGACATGCTTGAATACCGGCCACTTCCACGCGAATCGCGAGGCAATTTGAAAGTCGATAATGACGGGCGTTCCATCGGGCTTCACCAGAATGTTTTCCGGCTTGCTGAGATCGTTGTGGGCAATGCCCGCCGCATGGATGGCAGCCAGTTGCTCGCGGAGTGTGAGATAGAGATTCTCGTCGATTTCATGCGTCTTGCGATATTCGCGCAAATGACAACCGGGGATATATTCACGGACAAAAGCCGACTCGCCGAGGCGGCCATAGAGACGGGTCAAGCCTTTGACTTGGCCGAGCTGCTCGTAATAGAACACTTCTCGATTGCACAAACGCCTTCCGAGCCAGCCGAGCGGGATGATGCCGAGCCGATCGGTGTGGTAGATTTTGTAGACGACTTTCGCGGGTGCCGGGCCCTCGCCCTCACGATGGTAAAGGCCAGTGGCCGCGTAGAAATCGCGCTTGAAGACCTTTTCGAGGCGATAGCTGGTGTTGTTGAATTCGAACCGCTCGGGCAAATTCTTGCCGCGAAGCTGCTTGAAATGCATCCAGTCGGAGTCCGCCATCGTGGAGTCTTCCCAATCAGGTAGATTGGGCCTGAGATTGGGAAAAGCCCGCACTCCAGGCGCTTTTCCACTATCGACTATATGGCGGGATTTCTTGAGTTTGACGGGGAAGTGGGAGAATACGGAAATGGGGTAAGATCTAGGCGCTGGGAAACACTCGTGAAGCCGCGACGCGAAGGCTTCCGGAGCGGAGCGCTCTGCTGCCCCGAACGTGTCACGACACTCCGAAGGTCAAAGCGCTCCGTTACGGAAAACTTCCGCGTCGCGGCTTCACATGCAATGGATCACGCGAAGCTCTCCATCGCCTCCTGAAGCTCGCACCAGCGTTCCTCGGCCTCGGTGAGTTGTTGCGTGATCGCCGACACCTCGTTGTGCAGGCGAAGTGCTTCCTTGGCATCCGTCGATTTCAGCAACTGTTCGTTCAGGGCTTTCTTCTGCTCGTCGAACTGAGCGATCGATTTCTCCAAAGTCTTCATCTTCTTGCGAACGTCTTTCTCGTTTCCTTGCGATTGCCGGGCCGCGACCTTCATCGGCTTGGCGACTTCCGGCGGCAGTTTCGCTTTCGCGCTCGCCGTTTCCCGTTCGCCGGCCTCGATTTCCTTGTTGACCTTATCCAGATAGGCATCGTACTGGCCGTTGTAATTGGTCACCCGGCCATCGCGGACTTCAATGATGCAGGTCGCCACGCGTTTCGCGAAGTGCCGATCATGGCTCGTGAAAATGACCGTTCCTTCGTAGTCCACCAGGGCATCGACCAGGGCATCGACGGTATCGACGTCGAGATGGTTACCCGGTTCGTCGAGGATCAGGATGTTGTGATTGCTCAACAGCAACCCCGCCAGGCAGAGCCGGGCTCGCTCGCCACCGGAGAGGATCGAGATCGGCTTCTTGACGTGCGAACCCTTGAACAGCAATGAGCCGGCGACTTCGAGGATCTCCTGCTCCTTTTTGCCGAAGGCGGCCTCGCTGCGCAGGTAATCGATGACGGTCTGCTTTTCCGGCAGGCTCGTGTAGACGTGCTGAGCGTAGACGCCGACGTCGCAGCCGAAGCCCCAGCGGACCTCGCCGGCCAGCGGCTTGAGGGAATCGACGATCGTCCGCAGGAACGTCGTTTTGCCTTGGCCGTTGTCGCCGACGATGGCCGCCCGCGAGCCATGATCGAGTTCGAGTTGCACATCCGAGGCAATCTGCCGGTCGGGATAGCCGATCGACAAGTCCCGGCAGCGCAGGGCGATCCCCTTCCGCGGCGTGATCCGGGGGGCCCGGATTCGCGCGCTCGGTTCGTCCAAGGCAATTTCCGTCGTCTCGAGCTTTTCGAGGAGCTTGGCCTTCGACTGAGCCAGACCGGCCGTGGCCGCACGAGCTTTGTTCCTCGCGA
>JAIOQJ010000147.1 GCA_021413475.1 Planctomycetota bacterium
GTTCTTGATGTCGTCGAAGCGGGCATCCTTGCGGCTCATGATCGGTGTGGTCGAAGCCCAGATCAGTTTGGCTCCGCTCTTTTCGAGGATGTCGACAAGTTCGGTTAGATTCTCTCTGTACTTCTGCGGCGTGTGGCGGATGTGGAGTTCGCCTTTCGTTTCGTCGCGCACGAGAGCATTGTTGGCGTCGAGCATGTGCGTGTCCCAGATGCCCCAGTTGAAGTGGATTACATCCCACTTTTCCTTGCCCAACCATTCCTTGATGTGAGCCAGGCCAAAAGCGGTATGCTGGCAGTTCGTGTTCGGGCGAATCACTTCCGCCTTTCCCTGCAGCAGTTTGCGCACCGATTCCGTGTACCCAATCGAGATCGAGTCACCCAGGATCAGCACGCGCGGCAACTTCTTGGCGGGTTCGTCGGCCTTGACTTGAATGGACAAAAACAGGGTTCCAAGAAATCCCAGCAGCAAACAGGCGACGTTGCTGCAAAAGCCAACTGGAATGAAACGTTTCACGCTCATTGCATAATCTCCTGAGGAGTTGAATCCGTAGACCATTTCGTGAAGGTATATGAGAAAAGATGGGAGAACACGAATCTTGCCGGACTTACGTGCGTCCGTTGAAATGACACTTTGACAATGTGATTGGGTTTCCGGCGATGGACGCGACCGCTTGCTCGAAAGCTGGTAGATTCCACTCCACACACCATCCGATTTCTTTTCCATGGTCCGTCATGAACAACATGCTACACCCAACCTGCCGGCATCTCGTTCGCACCTTGGCTCTTGCTGCGATTCTGAGCAGCTTGGCCCCTCTCTCTTTCGCCGACGATGCGGTCGATCTCGGCAAATTGTCACCTGATGTCCTGAGCAAGGAACAACGCGGCGATGCGGCCGGGATGATCGAGCGCGACATTGGCAAACGTTTCAAGGAAGCGAACGTTCGAAATCGCGAGGACTGGCTGAAAATCACGACCCGCGAGCAGTGGGAAAAATTCCGCGACGAGCGGATCGCGAAATTGCGGACGTCGCTGGGCGATTTTCCCGCTCCTCCCGAAAAACTGAACGTGCGCGTGACGGGCACCGTCATGGGTGACGGCTTCAACATCGAGAATGTTGTTTACGAGAGCCGCCCTGGGCAATGGGTCACGGGCAATTTGTACGTGCCGGCCAAGCCGGGGAAATCGATGCCGGGGATCCTGATTGCTCACTCCCATCACCGCGACAAGTTCGAGGGCGAACTGCAAGACATGGGCATGACCTGGGCCCGGGCCGGTTGCCTGGTGCTCGTTATCGATCAAGTCGGCTACGGTGAACGGCGTTCGCACCCCTTCAACAAGGCCGAGGATTACGCGAAGCCTTACCGCACCTCCCGGCAGGATTACATGTTCCGCTACGACACTGGCGTGCAACTCCAATTACTTGGCGATAGTCTGATGGGCTGGTTCGCCTGGGACCAAAGCCGTGGCGTTGATCTGCTGCTCGCCCGCCCCGGCATCGATCCGAAGCGGATCATTATCCTCGGGGCCGTCGCGGGGGGCGGCGATCCCGCCGGGGTTACTGCCGCTCTCGATTCACGGATCGCTTGTAGCGTGCCGTTCAATTTCGGCGGCCCGCAGCCAGAATCCAAATACCCGTTGCCCGACGATGCCGAGACCAGCTTCAACTATCTGGGCGGCAGCTACTGGGATTCGACGCGCGGCTTGCGCCTCGGCGGCCGCGACGGCTTCTTCCACTGGGTCATCACCGCCAGCACCGCCCCACGAGCTCTGATCCATGCTCACGAGTTCGCCTTGGACAAGGAACGTGATCCGGTCTGGAAGCGATATCAGAAAATCTGGGGCGACTTCTATGGAGCCGGCGACAAAGTGGGCATCGCGACCGGCAAGGGAACGTTGAAGGGCAGGCCGCCGGAGGCGTCGCACTGCAACAACATCGGCAGTTTTCATCGCAAGATGATTCACCCACTCTTCGATCGATGGTTCGGCATCAAGGTCGCCGAGGCGGACGAATATAGCGCCCGTCGTCAATCGTCGGAATTGGTCTGCATGACCGAAAAAGCCCGACAAGAACTGAATCCCAAGAGCTTGAACGAGGTGTTGAGCGGCCTTGCCAATGAACGCATCGAGAAGGCTCGTAAAAAACTGGAAACCAAATCGCCCGTCGAACGCCACCAGATGCTGCGCGAAGATTGGACCATGCTACTCGGCCCGATCGCCCCGGCCAAGCCCGTCGTCAAGTCAGCAACCGCCGACGACAAGCTGGTCGCGGGGGCCAAGGTCGAACGCATTCTCCTCGAAGTCGAGCCGGGCATCGTTGTGCCCATTGTCGTCCTTTCGCCCGCAAAATTGAACGGCCACGCTCCGGTGGTGGTCGCGGTCGCGCAAGCGGGGAAAGAGGCATTCCTGAAGGATCGAACCGCTGAGATTCAAAAACTGATCGAAGGCGGAATGATTGTTGTGCTGCCCGACGTCCGCGGCACCGGCGAGACCCGTGCCGGCAACTCGCACAGCCAGGATAGCAACGGATACTCCACCAACATGCAACTCTTCGGCGAGACGATGCTTGGCCAGCGCCTGCGCGATTTGCGTTCCGTTCTCACTTATACTCGGGAGCGCAAAGACGTCGCGGCCGACCGAATCTCGCTCTGGGGCGACTCGTTCACCCCGCCCAACGGAACCGACACCGACTTCAAGATACCGCGCGGCGTTGACAATCGGCCGCGCGAAGCGGAACCGCTCGGCGGCCTGCTCGCTCTACTCGGCACCTTGTTCGAAGACAACATCAGTGCCGTTTACATCGCCGGTGGCCTGGCAAGTTACCATTCGATCCTGACCCACTTCGCCGTGCTGATCCCCCACGACGCCGCCGTCCCCGGTGCCTTGACCGCCGGCGACCTCTGCGATCTGGCCGGAAGTTTGGCCCCGCGCCCGCTACGGCTTGAGGCGATGGTTGATCAACAGAACCGGACGCTCTCTGCCACAGAGTTGAAGAAGGCGTATGAGCCGGCGGTGAAGAGTTATTCGTCGAAGCCGGAGGCATTGAGTTTTGGAGATGAACGGACGTCGGCGGCGAAGTGGTTCATGGAACAGGGGCGGTGAGACGAGAATGTGTCAACGGATCACTTATTCAGGTCGGCCATCCGTTTGCGGGCGTCTTCCACTAGTTTTTTCGCACTCTCGAGAGCCAATTGCGCGTTCTCGAGAGTCCTCTTGGCGCTCTCGGCCTTGTTCGATTTTTGCTTCGCGGCTTCCGCGGTTGCCATCGCCATCTGCTGAGCTTTGAACGCGTCCTCGAACGTCTTCTTGGCGAGCTCGGCCTGTTTCTTGGCTTCGGGCGTTTTCGCTGAAGCGGCTAGCGTGTTCGCTTGGTCGAGTTTCTTCTTGGCGTCGTCCGCCCGCTTTTTCAATTCAATGGCGGCTTTGTTCGCCTCGTCAAACTCTTTTTTCAAGGAAGCGGCTTGGGGTGCCATGGCCGCCGCCTCTTTATCGGCAACGGCGAACGCCGCTTCCGCATTCACCACGGCCATTTTCGCGATCTCTAACGAGATCTCCGCTCGCTTTCGATCGCGTGCCGTGTCGGGCTCGATCTGAATTCCCAGGATGGCTTTTTGCAGGTTGGCAATCCCGGTGCGGGTCACCTTGGTTTGCGAGAGAAACAGGGACTTCAACTTGGGGAGTTCTTTCAGCCGTTCGATCCCTATATCACCGACCTGAGTGCCGAAGAGGTTCAGATACTCAAGTTGTTTAAGCGTCAGCAGGTGTGCAATGCCCGCGTCGGTGATCGCCGTCTTTTCGAGATAAAGTCGTTTGAGCGAAGCGAGCTTGCCGACATGAACTAGGCCCGCGTCTGTGATCGGCGTGTCCTTCAATCGCAGCACCACCACGTTCTTCAATGCCAACAAGTATTGGAGGTGCGAATCGCTAACCGTTGCTCCCTTGTGCTGAAAATCGACTTCCAGCGAATCGTCGCTGGACCCGCGGCGTACGATGCCGCCGAGGGCCTCGATGCGGGCGACGGCCTCGTCGGCGTTCGCGACGGGTTTGTATGCGGGCGGATCCTTCACTTGCCCGGCCGCGTTTGCCGTCAAGATCAGCGTCAGCACCAGCGGCATGCAGGTTCTCGTGATCACGACAGGAGTTCCTTGATCGGCTTGGCGGTCTTCTCCACCAGCGGCATCGGCCGCATTCCGGGGGCGATGAATTCCTGGTGAATGTCGATGCCAAGTGCCAGGCAAAGGGTAGCCATGTAGTCCGGCGCGCTGATCGGCCGTTCGACGATCGTGGAACCGGGGTTCTTGCCGGTCTCGCTAGTCTTGCCGATCACCTGGCCGGTCTTGATGCCGCCGCCGGCCCAGACGGTTGACCAGGCATTGCAAAAGTGCCCTTCACCGTTGCCTGGGGTGCGGCCGAACTCGCCCATCCAGACGATGAGGGTGTCGTCGAGCATGCCGCGATCCTTCAGGTCGCGGATGAGCGTCGACATGCCGGCATCCATCCATGGAGCGCGAGCATTGCAGTTCTTGGCTGCCACGCCGTGATCGTCCCAGCCGCGGCGGAAGACTTCAACAAACGAGACACCCGACTCGACCAGCCGCCGGGCCATCAGACACGACTGGCCGAATTTGTGGCGGCCGTAGGCGTCGCGGAGCTTGTCCGGCTCTTCATCGAGGTCGAACGCCTTGGCCCGCTTCGAGCGCATCAGCCGCACGGCACGCTCGAAGGCCGCCTGC
>JAIOQJ010000148.1 GCA_021413475.1 Planctomycetota bacterium
GGTGAGGCTTTGCGTACCTCGGGGATGAACCCAAAAAAAGACCTTCCCTACTTCTTCCACTCCTCCTTCAACTCTGCCAAAAACTCGACCAAATCCCGAATCTCACGCTTACTCAGCTTTTGAACGACATCTTCCGGCATCGCCGTCTTAGTGGCCCGGCGATCCTCGATTTCGCTTTTGGGAATTGTCAGAAGCTGTCCCTCGGCGGTCATCAGTTTCACTTCCTTCGCGTCTTCGGATTTGAGGACCCCCGACACCGTCTTACCGTCCGTTTTTTCGATCAGGATCGATTCGTAGCCCTTGGCGATCTGTTTGTTGGGTAGCACCAGTGATTCCAGCAAATAGTCGCGTTTCTGCTTGGCGGCCAGGCCGTTGAGCGGCGGGCCGACTTCACCCCCTTGTCCATCGAGTTTGTGACAACGCTGGCACTGAACCGCCGCCTTATTCAGGAAAATATCGCGGCCGAGGGCGGCATCGCCGCCTTTGAGCGTCTCGCTCCACGCGGCCAGCGGGTCGGTCTTCGGCCGGGCGTCTTCGTAAGTTTTCAACAGGCGTTTCAGTCTGGTGCTTGGGCGTTTCGCGGCCGCCTCCAGAATATCGAGATGCAGTTCCGCGGGGGTATCATCTTTCATCAGACGTTCGAGCCAGCCTTCAATCACTTCATCAACTTCCGGGGTCTTCACACTTGCCAAGAGGGCCAAAGCCCCCTGGCTTTCGACGATGTCATTCTTCGTAAGGACCTGTTTGAGTTGTTTGATCACTTCGTCCGGTTTAGTCGTGATGAGGACACCTCGTCCGGCATTTCGCAATTTCGGATCCGTCGAGGCGATCGCGTCTTTCACGGCAGTTGCGAGCTTATCGTCTTTCAATACCTTCAGGGCGTTGAGAGCCACGATTCGGGTGCCCGATTGGGCGTTCGCATCACTCACCATTGCACGTAGAACCGGTCCCACTTCGGTGAGGCCAAGTTCGCCGACGAGGGTGGCCGCTTCCGTCTGGAGATTCGGGGGTCCCGAAAAAATGCCGCTGATCTTGGTCTTCAACGCACTGGCAACTACGGAAGTATCGCGAGGCGGCAAATTCTGGGTAAGACCCGTAATGAAATCGCGGCGAGGCGGCGAGGCCCAATCGCCGAGCATCTCCAGGGCGAGCGTCCGCAAATGCGGCGGGGCGTCGGTATTGGCGGCGAAAGCTGCCAGAGCCTCGGCGTTCTCAGGTTTACCGAGTCGGTAGTTTGCGTTAAGCGCCCGATACATCGCGGCATCAGGGATGCCTTTTTTCGTGACGAGCTTCGCCAACTCGGAGAGGCCGGCCAGAACTGGAACGTCGTGAATGACGCGAGCGGCCTCGGTCACGATGTTTGGATCGGTGTCCGCGAGAAATACCTCCGAATTTTCTTTCCCAAGATTCTTCGCACTTCCTGGGCTTTCAAGCTCTTTATGTCGCCAGGCGAGTAACGCGGTCATCCGTACAACCGGGGAAGAATCCTGTCGCTCCTCGAATTTGCTGAAACCTGAAAGTGCAGACATTGCTCTAGCCAAGGCATGACGTAAATAGGGGTCCTTGTCGGCGCTTGTCCGTGCTTGTTTGATGACCTCCGTCATCCCCTGGGAGTAGATTTGATGAGAGGCGGAATCTTGCGAAGGTGGCGATTTACCAAGACTCTGCAGGGCAAAAAAGACGACGCGCGATTCGGGATCGTTCAACAATTGAATAAGGGCCTTGATGACATCGAGTGAAGGAGTGGCACCAAGTACCTTTGCCGCTTGGGCACGTACCTCCGGCTCCTGATCCTTCAGTTGCTCGATGAGGCTAGCGCTCACCGTCGATTCACTCTTCAACAGCATCCCCAGCCCCCAAATCGCATGAATTCGCGCCAGCAAATTCTTGTTCTCCTTCGCCACTTTCGTCAGTGGCTCGACGGCCGTTTTTCCTTTCGCCACCAACGCGAACTGCGATTCCTGGCGAACCGTTTGATGCGGGTGTTCGAGGAGCTTGATCAGTTCCGGAATTGGTCGCTTGCTGAAACCCTCGGCCATGAGCTTTTTCGCTTCGATGACGCTATCGCTCCGCTGAGCTTCGGGATCGCTGACCTTGTACATGCGGCCCTTGCCTGGTTTCGCCCAGCCGTCGGTCCAGTCGCTAATGTAAAAATTACAATCCGGGCCGAAGTCGCAGTCGGTGGCCAGAACGCTCCAGACGAATTTTTGGGGGTTCACGAGTTCGAAGGATGCCCCCTTGGGTTTGGTCGTGAAGCTCCAGATACCGCTGCCAGGAGCATTGCCGCGGAAGTCGCAAAGGAAGAAATGCCCCTTGTATTTGTCGCTTAGGCCGATTCCCGGGTAATGCGTGAAACCCGACGGCCCATCGCTGAAATTGATGAGCGGCGGCACGATGTACGCCGGCTGGCCGTCGTGTTGCGGGTGCCAGAGTTTCTCGTAGTTCCACGGGCCACGGTTGCCTTGTTTGACTGAGGCATCGTGCATCGACGAGCCATACTGATAGCCGATCCGCCAGCCGCTATCGCCCCCTTCGACGATGTAGACAAAGCGAGCCTTGTCTCCCGAATCGGAGTTGTTGTCCACCGTGAAGAGATTGCCGAAATCGTCGAAGGCAAGTTCCTGCGGATTTCGCAAGCCGGTGTGGACAACTTCGAGATTCGAGCCGTCGAGTTCGCAACGGAGTACCGCGCCGGTATCGGGATAAAAGAGGTGCTTGCCTTCCTTGGTTTTGACGTTGAAGCCGCGATCGCCGATGCTGAAATAGAGCTTGCCGTCGGGCCCCATGCGCAGGCCGTGCAAGTCGTGGCCGATGAACGCGACATGCACGCCGTAGCCGGTCGAGAGTGTCTCCTTCACGTTGGCCTCGCCGGTCCCCTTGGTGTCCTTCAATTTGTAGAGCGACGGAATGTTTGTGAAATACACATCGCCATTCCGCGCGAGCAGACCAGCCCCAATGCCATCGGCGGCCTTGCCGAAATCGTCGCGAAAAATGGTCGATTTGTCGGCCTTGCCGCTACCAGTGGTGTCCTCGAGCAGGCGGACTCGATCGTGTTCGAACTCGTAGTCGCGGGTGAAATTTTTCTTGGCGTATTTCGAGAACATGGCGACCCGATCCTCGACGGTACGGCTAGCCAGGTCATCGTCGAGCCACGGCTTGCCTCGGTTATCAGTCGCGCCGGCCGAGTGCCGAAACGTCTCCGCGACGTAACATTTCCCCTTCTCGTCGAAGCAAAAGCAAACGGGATTGGCCAGCATCGGCTCCGCGGCCCAGAGTTCCATTTTCAGCGACTTGTCGAGTTGGAAGCGTTTGAGTGCCGCCTCGCCCTCTTTGGACGCCGGCTTGACGAGTGGCGTGTACGGCGGGTCCTTTTTCGCGTCTTTGGGATCGGCGGCATACGACACCGCAGAAACGAGAAACACGAAAGCGACGCGTGCCAAAATACGAAGTTTGCGCATGGAAAAATCGGCTCCAAGTGCGGGAAGAGCGGCAGGGTGGGAAATATTGTAACGTGAAAGAGGGGAAGGTGCCACGTTAACCCGACGCGCTAGCGAGGGATACGGCCGCATCCCTCGCTAGCGCGTCGGGTTAACAAAACGCAGGTTTCAACCATGAATTGAATCGGGGTGGGCGGATTCGACCCGCCGGCCTCCTGCTCCCACGGCAGGCGCGCTAACCAGACTGCGCTACACCCCGAAAATCGAACGAGACGCTAGTCTCATTGTATCGTTATGGACGCGGAAAGCATCGGGCGGGTTCACTTGGTGATCTCGAACGAGTCGAGAAATTTCTTGGCCTCGGCGGAGATGGCGTCCTCTTTCTTCTGCGTGCCCACCATTAACATATATAGCCGATTCCCTTTGACAAAAGCTCTTACTTGCGCGACACCTGTCTCGCTTTCAATTAACATGAAGCGGCCTGGAATCTTGTCATCACCCAATTCGAGATCCTTCTCCTCGAGGATTTTTCCCGTAGGGCCCTTGATGCCTTCGCGATTCTTATCTAAAAGCTCCTTGGTGGTACTTCGCTTCACCTCTGAATCAGGCATGTCGTTGTAAAGGACGAAAATAGCAAAATCCGGCCGAAGAGTAACCTGGGCGACAAATATCTTTAGCTTCCCCGTAGGGCTGTCCACTTCACGTGACCTTTCCAAGGGCGCTTTCGGAAACGAGACAGTGTACTTACCTTCTTTGGAAGCAAATTTCTCCTCAGCCATCACGCCGAATGGGAAGGCAAACACCAGTAGTGCGGGAAGTGCGAAACGCATGAATCAGCCCTCCTTTGTGTGATGCACGAAATGACGGCCAAGGAAGGCCAGGGCTTTTAACATCTTTATTTCTGGTCTTCGAGCAGGCGGTGGGTGGATACGTGGGTGCCAGCTTTGCATCGTTTTCGCGGTGGTTGAAGCTTCTTTGGGCCACGCACGCTTTTGCGGTGAGC
>JAIOQJ010000149.1 GCA_021413475.1 Planctomycetota bacterium
CGGCCGGAGGAATTACCAAACCTCCGGCCGCTCACGCGGGCCGGCTCGCCAATGCTCTAAATCGCCAGCAACATCCGCTCGGGATTTTCGATGCAATCCTTGATTCGGACGAGGAACTGCACCGCCTCACGGCCGTCGATCAGGCGGTGATCGTACGAAAGCGCGATATACATCATCGGTCGGATCACGATTTCGTCATTCACCACCACCGGCCGCTTCTGAATCGTGTGCATGCCCAGGATGGCACATTGCGGCGGGTTCAAGATCGGCGTCGAGAGCAGCGACCCGAAGATACCGCCGTTGGTGATCGTGAACGTGCCGCCTTGCAGATGCGAGGTGGTGATTTTGCTCTCGCGGGCCAGAGCGGCCAGGTCGCCGATCTGTTTCTCGATGTCCGCGAAGCCGAGTTGGTCGGCACCGCGAAGAACCGGGACGAGCAGACCACGTTCGGTGCTGACGGCCACGCCGATATCGTAGAAATGCTGAAACACGATTTCCACACCATCGATGCGGGCGTTCACGGTCGGGAATGCCTTGAGGCCCTCGACGGCCGCCTTCACGAAGAACGACATATAGCCGAGGCCGGTGCCGTACTTTTCCTTGAACTTGTCCTTATAGCGGGCCCGAAGTTCGTTGATCGCGGAGAGATCGACTTCGTTGAACGTCGTCAGCGTCGCGGTCGTCTGTTGCGAAGCGACCAGGCGCTCGCCGATGCGCTGGCGGATCTGGGTCATCCGTTGCCGCGTCTCGCGCTGGCCGGGATCGACGGGGATTGGTTTCGACTCAGGCGGAGCGGGGGAAGCGACCGGCTTCGTTTTCACGGCCAGCACGTCTTCCTTGATGATGCGGCCTTCGCGGCCGGTACCGGTGATCGTCGCGGGGTCAATATTCTTCTCGGCGGCCACGCGTTGGGCGGCCGGGGACAAGATCGGTTCCTTCGCCTTCGCTGGAGTTTTAACCTCCGAAGAGCCATTGGCCGTCGCCGGTGGCGAACCGGGTTCAATCTTGCCAATCACGGCACCGACTGCCACCGTTTCGTCGGCCTTCACCAGAATTCGCACCAAACCGTCGGCCGGCGCGGGAACGAAGTCGGAGGCCTTGTCGGTCTCGATTTCCAGGACCGGCTCGTCGCGTTTGACGTAATCGCCATCTTGTTTCAGCCAGCGCAGGATGCGGGCTTCCTTGATGGATTCGCCGATCACGGGGATTTTGATTTCCATGAAATTGCTCGCCGTGGCGGGGTGGGATTAGACGCGTTGCGGGGTGGATTTCGAAGCGTTAGCGCCTTCGCGGATGGTTCCGACGACGTGGGGCACGGGGCTGCTCAGGGCGGCATCGACTAGTTCCGCCTGTTCGCGTTTGTGCGTCCGCAACTGGCCGGTGGCGGGGCTGGAACTGGCGTCGCGGCCGACATATTCGAACGTCTTGTGCATCTCTCGCAAGCGCGGCTCGACGAACGACCAGCCACCCATGTTCTGCGATTCTTCCTGCACCCAGACCCACTCGCGGGCCGTCTTGTAGCGGTCGAAAACCTGCCGCAGACGATCTTCGGGAAAGGGGTAGATCTGTTCGAGCCGCACGATGGCGACATTGTCGATCTTCCGCTCCGCGCGTTTCTCGGAGAGGTCGTAGTAAATCTTGCCGCTGCACAGAAGGACTCGCTTGACGCGTTCCGGTTGCACGTTCGGATCGTCGAGCACCTCTTCGAAATGACCGCTGACCAGCTGTTCCAAAGGCGATCGGCAATCTTTGTGGCGGAGCAGGCTCTTGGGCGTCATCACCACCAGCGGCTTGCGGAAGTCACGCTTGATCTGCCGACGCAAGGCGTGGAAATACTGGGCCGGCGTACTCAGGTTCGCGACCTGGATGTTGTTCTCGGCACACGCTTGCAGGAAGCGTTCGAGCCGGCCCGTGGAATGTTCCGGTCCTTGACCCTCGTAGCCGTGCGGCAGAAGAAGGACCAAGCCGCTGGAACGCTGCCATTTCGACTCGCTGCAAACGATGAACTGATCGATGATCGTTTGCGCCCCGTTCACGAAGTCGCCGAACTGAGCCTCCCAGAGAACCAGGGTGTTCGGTGCATCGAGCGAGTATCCCCATTCGAAGCCGAGCACGGCCGCTTCGGAGAGCATGCTATCGTAAATCGCGAACGATTCGGTATCGGGTTTCAACGAACCCAGGGGCACATACCGCGCCCCAGTTTTCACATCGGTAAGCACCGCGTGCCGCTGGCTGAAGGTGCCGCGCCGTGAGTCCTGACCGGAAAAGCGAACTCGGTTGCCATCCATAATGAGCGAGCCGAACGCCAGCGCCTCGGCGACAGCCCATTCCACGGGCTGATCTTTTTGCAAGTCGCTACGGCGGCCTTCGAGCAGCCGGGCGATCTTCGAATGGACGTTGAAGCCATCCGGCACATTGAGTAGCTGCTCGGCGATCTTCTTCAATTGATCGCGGCTCGCACCGGTCGGCTGGCCGTTCGGCGACCAGTGGATTCGCAATCCTTTCCAGACGCCGTTGAAATTGAACGTGCTCCTCTTTCGCGGCGGGCCGTCGTGGACCTCTTTTTGCTTGGCCCCCAACAACGTCTGGAAGTCATTCTGCAACGCGGCGGCTTCTGCGGGTTGGATGTCACCGCGTTTGACGAGCATCTGGGTGTAAACGTCCGAGACGCCCGGATGGTTCTTGATCTTTTCGTAGAGGAGGGGCTGCGTAAACGAGGGTTCGTCCCCTTCGTTGTGGCCGTGCTTGCGATAGCAGTAGAGATCGATGATCACGTCGCGGCTAAACTTCTGACGGAACTCGAGCGCCAACTCGGCGATGAAGACGGCCGCTTCCGGATCTTCCGCATTGACGTGGAAGATGGGGGCCTGAATCATCTTGGCCACGTCGGTGCAATACGTGGTCGAGCGGGCATCCGTCGGGGCGGTGGTGAAGCCGATCTGATTGTTGACGATCACGTGCACCGTGCCGCCGGTCGTGAAACCCGCCAAATCGCAGAGATTCAGCGTCTCCGCGACGATTCCTTGCCCGGCGAACGCGGCATCGCCGTGAATCAACAACGGCACGCCGTGCGTTCGGCCGCCGTCACCGAAGGCTTCCTGTTTGGCCCGCGTTCGCCCGGCAACGACCGGATTGACCGCTTCGAGGTGGCTGGGATTCGGCGTCAGCGACAGGTGAATGACCTCGCCGCGCGACGTCTTGTAGTCGCTGGAGAAGCCGAGGTGATACTTGACGTCGCCGTCACCGTCGATCGAGTTGGGCAGGAAGTTGTCTTCGAATTCGGCGAACAGTTCCTCGTACGGCTTGCAGAGAATGTTGGCGAGCACGTTCAGCCGACCGCGGTGGGCCATGCCGAACACGATTTCCTTGACGCCCAGACTCGGAGCTTTTTCGACGATTGCGTCAAGGACCGGAATCAGCGTCTCGGCACCTTCCAGGGAAAAACGCTTCTGCCCTTGGTAACGGGTGTGCAGGAATTTCTCGAACAACTCGGCATGAAGGAGCGTGGTCAAGACGCGAAACTTCTGGCGCAATGGCAGATCGGGCCGCATGCGTCGCGGTTCGATCCGTTCCTTCAACCATTCACGAATATTCGTGTCCTGGATATGCAAATACTCGATGCCGACGGTCGAGCAGTACGTCTCGTTCAAAGCGGCGAGCAGTCCACGCAAGGTGATCAGCTTCAAACCGTGAAACGCACTGCCATCGAATTCACGGTCGAGGTCGGCTTCCGACAACCCAAATCGTTCGAGGCTTAAAAGCGGGTGCGGCCCTGGCGGTGGATTGAGCGGATCAAGATGGGCCTGAAAATGTCCCAGATCGCGATAGCCGTAGATCAAGCGGACGACGCTGGTCTGCTCCGCGCCGGTCTGCCCCGAGGGTAAGTGGCCGCCTAGCTCGAAACCCTCGAAGAAGGCCTGCCACTTCTCGTCGAGAGAAGCCGGATCTCGTTGCCACTGCTGGTAATACTGCTCGATCAATTCGAGATTGCCGCGGTTTGCAATCGCCATGTCCAATTTCCCCAAACCCATCCTTACCGTCATTTCTACGGGAGAGGATTTCAAGAAACAATCGACTTGATCATGAAATGAGCATTCGGGAAGGTCTCAAGAACGCTGGAGCGTCTTGAAAGGTGGGCAGTTCATGATGAAGGGAGAGGTTATGGGCGTGATCAAGGCCATAGCTTCTGAGTATGCACAACGATGTTGCCTGGCAATGTCCGTTTATCAGTTCCGGAATACGGATCGACATCAATGAGTTGGCCGCGTTCCAGCCACATCACCCATCCATAGCCGAGATATCCAAAGCTCACCAGACGCTCGTCCTGGAATGTCTCGGCCCAGGTCACTGAATCATCGTCCCACTCGTTTTCGATCACGAAGAACCAGATATCGGGGTGCGCCCCATTCGCCGCGATTTCTTCGGCCGCGACGGGAAATGCCTTTCGGGAGAAGTAAGCGTACACGGAAGCCGGACTGCCGACGAATACGACAGCACGCGGCGCGGCACGAATAGCAGGCGCGAGTTCGGTCGCCGTTCCAGTGAATATCCTGGGCTTGTGGATGACAGGTACTGAAAGTGCCGTCAATTGCTGGTCACGGCGGCACATCCCGATCGTCATCATCAGGCATACCACGACGAAAGGGATCGATAGGGGTAGTGCTAACTTCCGATGGTCTGCGCTGGTCTCGCTCATCCCGCGCCCCTCATCCATGTACAACCTTCACGTGGGCATGGCACGAGCAAACCTCACTCACGCTTCCGGCTCGCCTTTCTCGCCTTTGCCGTGCTTCGGCTTCTCCACCCCCGCGATTTCGCATAGCTTCTCGATCCCCATCCGCGTGCAGTAATCGCCGAACGACTCACCGGGGGTACGGCATTCCTTGAACTGACCGAGGACCTTCTTCAAGAGCGGAATGACTTTGTCGCGTGGAACGAGATCCTGGAATGTTTCATTCAACCGATACCCGAGCGTGCTGCCGCCCAGGAAGAGCATGTACTTGTCGCCGCTACGGCCGACGATGCCGATTTCGCTCTGATACGGCCGAGCGCAACCGTTCGGGCAGCCGGTCATGCGAATGCTGATCCGTTCATTCTCCAGCCCGAGCTCTTTCAACTCCGGCTCGAGGGCATCGACGATGCCGGGTAGAGCGCGTTCCGATTCCGAAATCGCCAGGCCGCAGGTCGGGATGGCTGGGCAAGCCATGCTCCACTTACGGACCATCGAGAGATTCTCCGGGCGCGGGATGCCATGCTCGGAGAGCAAGCGATCGATCGCACCGCGCGACGCGGTTTCGATATCACAGAGCAGAATGTCCTGCTGGCCAGACAGGCGGACGTTGGCATTGAATTGCTGGACGATGCTGCGAACGCCAGCCCGCATTCGCAACGAGCCTTCATCTTTCAGACGGCCGTTTTCGACGTTCAACCCCAAGAACCATTTGCCATCGCCCTGCGGATGCCAGCCGAGGTGGAGATCAACGTCGGTGATGGTCACATCGCGCGGCAAGCGGATCGGCTTGCCGAAATAGTCGCGGGCCAGGACCTCGCGGACTTTCTCGACGCCCCAATCGTGGACGACATACTTGATGCGAGCCCGCTTGCGGTCGGCCCGGTTGCCGTGGTCGCGGAAGAACTTGATGACCGCCTCGGACGCGGCCACGACTTCGTTTGGCTCGACGAAGCAAATCCCTTGGCCGAGATGCGGGAACGTATTCGCGTTGCCGTGCGTCCGACCCATGCCGCCGCCGACGAGGACGTTGTAACCAATCGTGCGGCCGTTCTCGATCACCGCGAGAAAACCAAGATCTTGAGCATGCACATCGATGCAATTGTCGGTCGGCAGCGCCAGGCCGATTTTGAACTTACGCGGCAAATAGACTTTGCCGTAAATTGGTTCGACCCCTTCTTCCTGGGCCGCGTCGGGGCTCAGGTGTTCACCGTTCAACCAGATGTCGTGATACGCATGGGAACGCGGTGCGAGGTGCGTGGCAATTTCGCCGGCCAATTGCTGCATTTCCTTGCGAACCGGATCGCCCAGCGGGGCAGGGCAGGCCATCACGTTGCGATTGACGTCGCCGCAACCGCCAAGGGTCGAGAGCAACGTGTCATTGATGCCGCGGATCGTCGCCCGCAGGTTCGACTTGAGGATGTAATGAAACTGGATGCTCTGCCGGGTCGTGAAGCGCAGAGTGCTGTTGCCGTATTGTTCGGAGAGGGCGTCCATCGCCAGGAACTGCTGGGCGTTCATTTTGCCGCCGGGCAGCTTGAGGCGGATCATACACATGTAGTGCTTGCTCACGCCGGTCTTGGCACGGTTCTTGCGCGCATCGCGGTCTTCTTGCTGGTAGCTGCCGTGAAATTTGAGCAGATTCTTGGCGTCGTCGCTGAAGTGGTCGGTCGGCTGGGCGAGTTCCTCGGCAAGCGTGCCGCGCAGCCAACGGCTAGCTTCCTTGACGCCTTCAAAACCCGATCGCTTGGGGGCTTCCGTACCTTCGGTCGTTTGGTCTGTTGACATATCCGTTTCCGCGGAGAAAGTAGTAGCATTTAATAGAGCCGCTCGCGGCTTAGCGTTTGCCTTCCATTTCAAACTCATTTTGGTCGCAATGGCGTGCGCTAAGCCGCAAGCGGCTAATAGTTACATTCTATCGTTCTAGCAAAATGCCCTCGTGAAGAAAAACTCGCGGCCGATTGATTCTCACCACCTCGCTCCCCCCTCAATGAGAATCACTTCCAAACCGTGAGAATCATGTCCAATCGATGAGAATCATCCAGATCCGATGAGAATCATTCAAAACCAATGAGAATCATGCCAATCCGATCAGAATCATCCCACGAATTTCCGTTGGTCATCAACCCGCCTTCTCTAATGCACAACCTGTGCCAGACGGAATGCTATACATTGTATTACGAAACAATCGACTTACGCATCTTAATGTAATCCCACACCACAAACCGATCGAGGTCGCTGCCGGCGGTGAAGATTACGCGGCCCTTCGTCGTTTCCGCCATCCGATACGCGAAGCGGACATCTTCTTGCGACTGGTTCCAGCTTTGCAGCAGGAAGATGTTGATGGTGATGTTGTCCTTGGCACAGAGCATCGCCTCGCGCATGGTCGCTTCTTCGGTGCGAGGGTCGGGCGGATAGAGCAAGAAGAGGTTGCTTCCCTCAAAATGCGCGGTCGGCAGGCCGTCGGTGATAATTACCATCTGCCGGTTCGGCGTATCCTGGGCCGACAGGTAACGACGCCCCAACTGCATCGCGTGCTGGATGTTCGTAAAGTGCGGCGGAATTTGTTGCTCGCTGATTTCCGGGTCGCTCATGTCGGCCTTGAGGCGTACCCAGGGATCGAAGATAGTCACCGGCTTCGGCATCAAGCTCGGCACCTCCGAGATATGCCGGGGCTTCGCACAGGTGAACATCTCGATGAATTGCAGGAAATCGCCCGGATACTCGGAGCGAATCAGGCCGTCGAGGGCTAACCCCATCCGTTTGACGTTGGCGTACAAGCCGTCGTAGCGCATCGAGCCCGACATATCGAGCAGCACGGTCGTCGCGCACTTGGGAAAATTGCGAGTCCGATGGATTTCGATATCTTCGGCCTTCATGCGCACCGGTAACTTCGGCCCTTCGCGCAAGAGGGCGTTGATCATCGAAGCCGGAATATCCATGTTCGCGACCGAATCGCCGAACTCGTAGCTTTTCGTTTGCTGAAGTTCCGTTGACCCCTCGCCGACCACGCCATCCGGATGCCGGCCGGTCCGTGATTCCTGCATCTGATTGAAGATCGTCGTCAGCAGCCGCGACTGAAAGAGTCGATATGCCTTGGGAGAAAGCTGAAATCCCTTGCGGTCGGCCGTGATTCCCTGCTGCTCGGCCTGCTCGCGGAGATACTCGTTAATTTGTTCCTGAAGTTGCCGCAAGCCCTCGAGATCGGAAACGTCGGCGAACTCGCTGAGTTCGTCCATGTCGATGACGCCGATCTGGGCCGTCTTCTTCGCCTCTTCGAGTTGCTTGAGCAACTTGTCAATCGTCTCGAGTTCCTGCTTGATTTCCAGCGCCTTCGGCACCGTCATCTCTTGCCGGCCGGTGAACTCATACTTGGCGGCCAGTTCATCGACCTGATATTTCTCGCCGAGCTTATCGGTCAGGGCCACAAGCGAGCGCGCGAACGGATCGCGGTCGTCGCCGACGGCATAGAAGAGATTCTCCAGGTCGCGGAGTTGCTCTTCCTTCACGGCCTTCTGAAAGCGCTCCGCCAATTTCTTCGGCGGCTTGTACTTGGCCGCCATGTCGTGAAAGTTCGTCTTGGCCGTCTCTTCGACTTTCTTCGTCTCGTACGTGGCGAGAATCTTGCGTTTGCGTTCGAGCAGCATCTCCATCAAGGAATCGAGGCTCGGCCCGAGGCCTTTGATTTGCGACGGGTCGATCTTCACCGCCCGGGCCAGTTCCTCTTCCGTCAGTCGCCGGGTGTTGCCGTACATGAGAAGATGTTCCATCGCCGGCGTCGCCAAATCGGGCGGCGGAGCGCTGGGGGAAGGAAAATTGATGGGGTCATACTTCTGATAAGTGTGAATGACGCCGCCGAGTTGCTCACGGTTGTTCATGCGATCTCCTTCACCCATTCTAGGCTTGGGAAAGCACGAACGGTAGGGACGAACTATTTAACAAAGGCGAGCCGGCTCCCGTGAGGGGCCGGAGGTCTTTGCGGCAGTAAGCACTCCGGCCCTTCACGCGAGCCTGCTCACCCCGACAAAATTGTCGCACCCTCCGCGCGATTCGAATTTGGAGGAGGCACAGGCGTCATTCGAAACGTCGTTTCTCCCGCCCTACCGATATGCAATGAGTAAACCCGATGGCGTGTGTCTTCGGAGAAGGAGACCGTGAGGCCATGTTGCTCAACGTTGTGCACGGCATCATCCAAGTAACTCAACATTTGATTAGTCGCGACTTCATCGTACCATTCCAAGTCTCGGCGGAGATCGTCAGGAATTGCGTCGTTCACGACCCGCCCGTAATACCATTCTTGCTCGATACCTTGGATCTCGATGCTGGCGACGCGGTGGCCTTTACTGTCGAAGAGCGAGCAGCTTGAATTCTCCATGATTACAAACCTCCCTTGTTCACGAACACGGCTGCGAGCTTGGCAACATTCTCCGGCGTGAAGCCAGCGATGCCACTTGGGTGGATCAATCGTCCGTGATTCGGAAAGTTGCTCGTCGCTGCGGCGATTACATCAAATCCACATGCTCGAATGGCTTCGAGCCTCGCCGTAGCCACAACGCCAGCGAGTTTTCCAAGTGTCGAGCGCGGCCCAAAAACGCGTCGCATGTCAGCCGCTGTTTCTTCGGGCGTTCCCCCAATGAGAACCGAAATGCCCGGTGGGTCAAGTTTCTCCTCAAATGGTTTGAGGGTAAGATTCCTCGCGTCGCCACCGCCAATTCGATGGGCGATTTCATCGTCGTCCAAAACTGACGACAGATGCACCACGATGCTCGAAATCGCCGACACCGTAGGCATGGCCCCATCCACCTCGATATTATAGCCATTATCTCGTGAATTTAATTCGAGTCCGCACGTTTCGCTTCTTCACTGCCTTCATAGACGGCGAGTTCTTCGTGGAGCCGAGCGATCATTTTGCGGATGCCCGCCTTCGTGAATCCCTTGAAGCCAGCTTCGTGATTCTGTTGGAGACGGGCCAGGCGCTCTTCCAATCTGCGGATTTCGTCTTGATTCTTCTGATATTCGTTCTGATCGGGAATCATGATTCGATCTCAAAGCAAAAATGCAAATCTTGCGCGGCGATCTGTTTGTCGAACATTCAATGTCCACTAAGCGTTTCAGCAATTTTCCGCGCAAGGCCACGCCCAGCAGTTGGAGGCGGAAGCGGGGTGGCATCTCGGTCGGCCAGCTCCAACCACTCCGAGACTATGCCGCACAATTCGCGGTAGACTTCTACCTCGTCTGCACCGTGGCAACAAGGCCCGATCACGCCGGGACACTGGCCGACAAAAGCGCCGTCCTCGTCCGACCACTCGACAATTTTCACATACCGTTCGGTCGCGGTCATGACTGAGACTCCTCGATCGCCGATACGGAGTGCAAGGCTTATTGGTCATCGGTAAACACATACCTTACTGCCGATTTCAACCATGAAAGCCAACGAGAGCTAACGGGCCACTCTGCCCAGGCTTTCGCGATCCGATGCAGCACCCAAGCCAATCCCAATACCGGCGCCATGCAGGCCACAATTATATTTTCTGGTAACCCGCCACCGTAGAGCAGCTTCCACCCGACGAAAAGCACGCAACATACGCCTACGAATACCATCAATTCGTAACGAGGCCATTTGACCGTGGACCAGAAGCTGCGTGGTCGATCCTGGGGTTCGATTTCCACTTCATCGCTCCATTGACAGTTCACCACAACTCGTTACCGGCGGTCGCCCCGGTTTGCCACTCAAGAGGAATGTTCTCGTCAGTCACCTCGCGCATCAATTCCATCAAAGTGACCGATTGCGGCGCGACAGCCCGCACGATGAGTGTGCCGTTGACCAACGACACATCGACTAAGGAGTTAGCACGAAGCCCCGCTTCTTCAGCAAGCGCGTTCGGAATTCGAAGGGCAAACCCTTTGGCCCATTTTTGAACAAGAGTTTTCATGGAAATCGCCCAGTGCCTAGGAGGAGGATACACGGTCGAGCGGCGCGATGTCAAGTTTCGAGGCGTCTCCCGACCCCGAAGGCGATCTACTTTGCTGGTGAGTTCTGTCGTAAAATCATGACGAAATGGAGAGAGCTTTCGTCATGGCCGCCAAAGACAACCGTCACCGTACCAATCGAAGTTTGCCCACCCCCTGGAAACCCACTAAAGCCGACCTTCTCGCCGCGCACGACAAGCTCGTCCCGGATCTCGCCGCCAAGAATCTCATCGTCCTCTTCGCCGGCATCAACCCTGGCCTCTACACGGCCGCCATCGGACGTCACTTTGGCCGGCCCGGCAATCGCTTCTGGCCAGCCCTCCACGGCGGCGGCTTCACCCCGCGTCTCTTCTCTCCCTTTGAAAGCGATCTCCTTCTCGACCTCAAACTCGGCATCACCAACGTCGTCGAACGCGCCACCGCCCGGGCCGATGAACTCACCGACGACGAACTTCGCGCCGGCGGTAAGCGTCTCGAAGCCAAAGTCAAACGCTGGCGGCCCACCGTCGTCGCCTTTGTCGGCATCGGGCCCTACCGTGTCGTCTCCGGCATCAAGGACGCCCGCGTCGGCCTCCAAAAGGACCTCTTCGGTGGCAGCCACGCCTGGGTCCTCCCCAACCCCAGCGGCCTCAACGCCCACTACCAGCCTGCCGCCCTCGCACAACTGTTTGGAGAGCTCCGCCTGTGGGCGATTGAGCAGCACGGGCGCCGCCGCGGGGGAGGTGTCATTTGAAAACGGTTTCTGACATCTTTTGATTTTGTTTGTGCGAGCTGGCTCCCGTTAGGGGGCCGGAGTTCTTTACGGGTAAAGATCACTCCGGCCCCTAACGGGAGCCGGCTCGTCTTTCGTTTTCCTTTTTACCGTTTGCGAAGATACGCTTTCGCGGAATCGGCCATGGTCACCAGGGCCGCGCCAATCATTATCGCGTCTTTGATGACCAATCGCCCGGGGCCGCTCAAATAGGGAAATCCGGATTGGGAATCTCCAAGGGCGGGCACCCAGGTTTCCGGCGTGGTGATGAGGAACGAGAGCGTCACGAACGACATCACGAAGACGAGAAAACTGCCCACGGCGGCCACCTGCGGCAGCCAGGGGTTGACGCTGAGCATCAGCCCATACAGGACAATCACGGACCCTAAACCGAACGCGAATTCGTAGGTATGATTTCGTTCATGCCACGCCCGGTTTTCGGCCACGAATTTGCCTTCGGGATTCATGTGCGATTGGTAATGGTCGGGGTCCGCGTACCAGAATTTCATGAGCGGGCTGTTCGCCACGAACGGCACGATTCCGTCGGCCTCGTACCGGAAGGCCTTCAAGCCGCCGATCCAAACCAGGACGACGATCAACCCAATCCGCGTCACGGTCACGCCCGCTTTATCTGCCTTTGCCGCCAGTTCGAACAGTTTTCGTGCGTTCATCGCCAGGTCTCCGGTCAGTGCCTCGCGCGGCGCCAACCTCGGTCCTTCCGAGATCGCCCGCTTCCATACCTGAATGATCGGCTTTACCCGACTGTTTCGGAATGGATGGCTCGCCCGAAGACATGGACAGATTGCTCCCGTTGCGAATGGTGGTCTCGAACTCGCGGAATTGGGTCGGCGACATGCCGGTGGCTTTCTTGAACAACCGGCTAAAGTAGAGTTCGTCGCCGAACCCAAGTTCTTTCGCGATTTCCTTGACCGGCCTGAGCGTATGCAAGATCTGCCACTTCGCATGCGTCAGCAGGCGGCCGCGAATCAAGTCGCTGAGCGTGCTCCCCATGTTCTCGCGAACCACCCGGCCGAGCGTTTTCACGGTCATATTCAGGGCGTCCGCATACTCCGCGGGAGAGTGCCAATCGCGATAGTTTTCCTCGATCAGCGCGCTGAGTTGCACCAATGCCGGGTGACGCTGGGCGGCCGCGATCCCACAAGCGGCCACGCTCGACGCTTTCAAGCGCGAAGCGAGAATCAGCAAGACTTTCAAATACGCGAGTGCCGCCTCCTCGTAAGCCAGGCCGCGCTCGGCCGTCTCCCGACGAATGCGGGCAATCAGATCCGTCACTTCAGCCAGTGCCGGGACGTCGAGAGGCAAAACAGGCACGCCGCACGGATCGCTAAATAGCTTGCCGGCACAGCCGACCTCCGCGTGAAAGGTCTCGACGCAGAGAAAATTGGCGTGAAACTCGATCACCTCCCCGACGACAGGCCGCTCGGGGACAAAGCGAACATACTGGTACGGAACCAGAAATAGCAATGAGCAGGGCCCGAAGGAGTGTATCGCCGTATCGATGGCCGCCTTCCCCGACCCCGACTTGATCGCATATATGGTGAAGTAGTTCGTGCGCGCCGGTTCGTGTGATTGCCTATCAAGGCGAAAGTCACGCACGCGCAACGATCGGCCGCCCGCGAGGGGATCGTATAGGTCAGCTTTCAACGTTCCATATCTCCGTCAGGACCACAGGAGCGGGCGCATCTTGATGAGTTGCGACAAGTGCCAGCTATCCTCGGCATATTCGCTTTCGCTCATGTTCGCTTCATCTCGATTGCGTGCCTTCCACCAGGCGTATAACTTGACGAGTCCCTGCCGGTCGGGGGCGGCGATCACCTTGTTTTCGCCCTGTTCCTTTTCGATGAAGTCACACAGAATTTGGAAGCAGGCGTGCAACATGACCATGTCCTTATCACGCCATTCGTCATCGAGAGTGTCGATGCGAAGCAAATTGGCGGGTTTCATGCGTTGGTGCCTTCCGATTGCGATCGCTCACGGCTCCGCGTGGTGAGCGTTAAGAGATTAAACGACTCGTCGAGATGACGGGCAAGCTAGCAGGTTGCCCCGCAAGGCCCGCATCTCTCGAATTTGACACTTTTGCGGCCGAACCTCCGGTTGTCGGTCCAATTGCCGCCTTTTTCCTTTCCCCTCGCGGCCTCCGCTCCCGTTATTCTCATTAGCAATCCAACAAAACTCGCGAGGTGTCCCATGTTCACCCGATTGGCCGCAATCGCCGTCCTCTGCCTGATGCCGGTGGCACTTTCCGCTCAGGAGGGCGGTCGCAAGCTGGCTCTGCTCGTCGGTGTGGGCGATTACGAGCATGCGTCGCTCGATCCGCTGAAGTTCTCCGAGAACGATGTGACCGTACTCGGGCAGCTTCTCGAAAAATCGGGGTACGAAGTGGTCCTGCTCTGCGACTCGGCCGGCAAGCGGGATGCGAGTTTGAAGCCGACTTACAAGAACATCCGCGGGCAAATGGCCAAGATCGTCAAGAACGGCAAGCGGACTGACACGATTCTGGTCGGCTTTTCCGGGCACGGCTTGCAGTTTGACGACGAACGCGAACCTTTCTTCTGCCCGACCGACGCCCGGCCCTCGTCAAAGAAAGCCGAGCGTGAGAACTTGCTGGCCATCTCCGATGTCATGAACACGCTCAGCGATAGCGGCATCGGCACAAAACTCTTGCTGATCGACGCCTGCCGGAATGACCCGGTGGCCAGCCGCAGCCTCGACACGACCAATGTCCGCCCGCCAAAAGAGACCGCTGTGCTGTTCAGTTGCTCGAAGGACCAGCGAGCGTTCGAATCGGCCCAGTTCAAGCACGGCATCTTCTTCCACTACGTCATCGAGGGCCTGAAAGGCGACGCCCGCAACGCTCGCAACGAAGTCACCTGGGGTGGGTTGCTCGATTACGTGCAAGATCAAGTGACGACGAGCGTTCCCAAAATAATTGGTGACGGGGCCCGTCAGGAACCAAATTCGATCGGCAATCTGCAAGGCAAGTCGCCCGTCTTGGTCCGCATCAACCCGGACGCACCGATCACGATCGTGAAGAAGGAGCCGGCCCCGGTGATTGTCAAAAAGGATCCGATTCCGGATGTCCCGCCCGCCCCGAAGAGCCCGATCGTCGGTAACTGGATCTGCAATTTCATGTATCAGGGGGTCATGGTCACGTACAAGGCGACGATGCGAGAAAACGGTACCTTCTACCTAGAATGCCACATGAACAACGGCCAGCAGACCAAGGTCGAAAAGGATTACGGGACGTATCGGCACAATCAGAAGCAATTGACCCTGACCAGCAAGGTCTCGGGTGCCACGCTGACACGGTCGATCGTGATCGACGGCAAACAGGCGACGATCTACGACCCGGATTTGAATCTGTATTTGAAGTATCAGAAGGTGGATTGAGGAGCGGTTTTCCCGTGAAGCCGCGACGCGGAGTCTTCGGAGCGGAGCACTTGAATGCCAGAACGTGTTTCGGTTGGCAAAAGCGCTCCGCTCCGAAGACTCCGCGTCGCGGCTTCACGAATTACTTCCCCGCAAACGTCACCACCAGCGTGGCGTAGTTCCGCACTTCCTCAAACTTCTTCCCCTTCTCCTCGCCGCCCTTGGCTTCGGTGAATCGAAAACGGACGCCGTATTGCCCGGCCTTTTCAAAAGTCTGCGTCAGGCCTTTCTCGTCGGTAGTGAGGTTCTCGACCTTGTCGCCGGGGAGCATGACGCTCACCTCGGCTTTCGGATGCGGCTTGCCGGCCACGAGGGCCTGAAAGCGGATGGTCTTGCCGTCGACGATCGGAACGATCTCGACCGGCACACGGTCGCCGAGTTTCACTTTATCGGCTGCAGGAATGTCGCCGACGATCGCCTTCGAATGATATTTGAGCCAGAACGGCTTGGTGTCGCCGCGCTGCAAGATGCCGTAGTCGGTGACCCCAAAGACGATCCGCGAGCCGTTGCCGGGCACTTCGACTTTGTAGTACGCTTTGTCGGCCGCCCACTTGAGGGGCGATTCTTTCCCTGCCGCATCGATCAAGAAAATCTTGGAATTCTCGATCTTTTCGATGCTAACGTTGCCGTCAGGTTTCAGCGAATCGCTGAAGATCACCTTTGCGGCCACGTCACCGTCCGGGACGATGAAAACGAAGTGGGCCGGTGCCGCCCCGACAAACAGACATGTGGTCAAAGCCGCAAGAAAAAGTCGCTTCACGGAAATTCTCCAAAAAAGATGTGTTACGACACGGATGCATCGTATGAAATCGAAGGTGCCAATCGAGGGTTAAAGTCCCTTCACCGTTCAGCTTGCATTCTCAAATTTGATGCCAACGCCAAGTTCTTGTCAGGCAAAACACTTACATCATGAGCTGTACTCACGTGGTCGCGGTTCGCGGCATCAAAAATTTCACAAAAATCACACGCCAACCCGTTGTCAACGCGTTCGCCGGGTCTATTATGTTAGTGTCCTGTCGGTTGACGACTTCGGTGACTGGGCGACGCCGAAGAAGCTGCCGGCAGGACTTTTTTTATTTTCATTTCTGAACAAATCAACGCATAAACATATTTAGTTTGGTGAAAGATTCCTGAGTCTATCTGCTATTTGGGTCGTTTTTAGATCGGTTGCTCCGAAACCAATCCATCGTTTTCGCTCTTTTTGTAGTCCGGTTTCTCCGCAACCGGTTCGCGATGATCACTTGCTGAAAAGCGAGCGGGCGATTTCCGGTTGTGGAGCAACCGGACCACTTTTTCCGATTGCAACGATTCAACAACTCTTCATCTTCTAATCCTTGCGAAACCGACATCTCTCCTGTTATCATGACACGGGGCTGAACCTCCCTAGCATGGGATGCGTCGTACTTGATGTGATCCGCACTGATGCCGGATCCGAAGGGAGACGCTCCGGAGAAAGGAATGACGCCTATGATTGCCGCACAACATACCGCGCTCGACGCCAGCGTGCTGGTCCTCAACAAGATGTTCCTGGCCGTGCATGTGATCTCCGTCCGTCGAGCGTTTTGCCTGCTTTTCAAGGACCTGGCCGAGGTCGTGACTCTCGAGGAAGGCCAGTTCACCACCTACGACTTTGCGACCTGGCGAGAAGTTTCCGAGTTCCGCTCGAAGAATTATCGCGAGGAAGAAGACGACTGGGTGCGGACCACGAGCATGGAGATCCAAGCACCTCGTGTGATCCGCCTGCTGAGTTACGACCGCCTGCCGAAGCAGTCCGTGAAGTTCAACCGCCGGAACATTTTTGCCCGCGACGGCAACCAGTGCCAATACTGCGGCAAGAAATTTCCCACCTCCGAGCTCAGTCTGGACCACGTGCTGCCGCGAACCCAGGGAGGCAAGACGACCTGGGAGAATATCGTTTGTGCCTGCGTCGATTGCAACGTCCGCAAGGGCGGCCGCACTCCGCGACAGGCCCATATGACGCTCATTCGTAAGGCCGAGAAGCCCAAGCGGAGTCCGCTGCTGTGCATGAAGCTTTCGCAGAAGAAATACCGCTCGTGGCAGACGTTCCTGGATAGTGCTTACTGGAACGTCGAATTGAAGTGACGAAACGAGGAGCGGCGAGTCGAAGACTCGCCGCTCTTTTGATTGGCGAGCGTCGAATACAATCGAACCATGCCCCACAAGCCGCGTCCCACTCTCATTGATTACGTCATCACCTCGATCAGCCCGCTGCTGATCATGGCGCTCGTCGGCAGTCTTGTCTTCTTCCTCATCGAAATTCTGTATGCCGGAGATTACGAAGGCCGCTTGCTTTGGACGCTTTTCTTTTTCGTCGTCGGCATCGTGCTCGTCGCGCGGATTTCGATCCAACTCGACGCCGCTCGAGCCGCCTTCTACGGGCTCGGCCTGGCCGGGGCGAGTTGGCTGGCCCTCAAGGCCTTCATCAACTATCCGACTGACAGCCCGATGGCGAACTACGCGGATTTGATCAACTTGTTTTTGATCGGCGTGGTCTGGTGGTGTGCCCATCGGTTAACCTGTGATTGCACCTTCATCGATGAAAAACGGCAATCTTCCGGCAAGGGCCTGCTCGCTTCGGCGGGCTGGGAGGCGTTACCCGAAACCGCCGGCCAAGCTCGGGACGATGAAAAGCGAAGCCGGCCGGCGACACTGGAACCGAATCTCTCCTTGTTGCAACGCTGGCAGCGGTTTCGCGAGCAGCGCAAGAATCGTCCGCATGCTCCCGGCCTTACCGTCGTCTGGTTCTCGCTGGCGGCCTTGCCGATCTTCGGCCTTGGGCAATCGCTCATCCCGGCCGGCGATGCCGCTCGGCGAGCCTTCACGTTCTGGCTGGCTTTCATCTATGTCGGCAGTGCTCTTTGCTTGCTTCTGACGACCTCATTTCTCGGGCTACGACGCTATATGCGGCAACGAAAACTGCAAATGCCAAGGGCCCTGGCTGCCGTTTGGCTCAGCACGGGAGCGGTACTCATCGCCGCTTTCTTGTTGGTCGGAGCGATTTTGCCGCGACCTTATTCCGAGACACCGATCGCCGGGCTCGACAAGCTGATCTCTCCGGAACGCGACGCCTCCAGAAATGCCGTGTTGAAAGACTCCGGCGGCAAGAACGACGGGAAGTCCGGCCGTGTTCGGGTTGCCGGTGAAGGGTCCGAGACCCAGGCGAAAGGAAAACCCGACCCTTCTGGCGAGGGCAAATCGGACAACGGTACTGAGAAGGACGGCGAACGCTCCGGATCGCGGTCGGAGAACATCCCCGAGACGAAGATCGGAAATGCTCTCGAAAAAATCGTCGATGTCGTGAAGTGGATTGTCTTCGTTCTGGTCGGCATCGTTATCGCGGCACTTCTTTTCTGGAGAGCGCTGAAGTACCTCGCAAACTTTATGCCGGGCGTTCACCGATGGCTCGAGGCCATCGCCGCTTGGTGGACACGCCGCCGGTCGCGAAAAAGGTCGGGCCAACGCGATCAAACGGAAGAATCGCGATCTCCCACGCGTGAACCTTTCGCTCGATTCGCGAATCCCTTCGATGATGGCACGGCCGCGGAACGAACCGAACCGGAATTGATCGCCTACAGTTTCAAGGCTCTGGAAGCCTGGGCCGCGGAACGCAATCTCGCACGGTATCGGGACGAAACGCCGTTGGAGTTCGGATCACGGATGTCGAATTCCTTTAATCCGATGGCCGATGACGTTCGCCAACTCGCGATTTTGGTGGTGCGAGTGGCTTACGCGAACGGCACGCTCCCCGCCGATGCACGCGAAACGCTCGCACAGTTCTGGGAACGTCTGATGGAAACGCGGCACGAACCGGTCCAATCGGCCGAAGCCGTACCCGAGGGATGACAAAACGCGGATTTGCCACCTTGAAACCGGCGGACCATCCGCCATAATTCCTCATATCGCTTTCATGCCGGGGTGGCGGAATTGGCAGACGCGCCAGCTTGAGGTGCTGGTACTCGCAAGGGTGTGCAGGTTCAAGTCCTGTCCCCGGCATTGCATTACAGGGCAAGGAGTTACGGAGAACCCCTTTCTCCTTGCCCCGTGTTGCGTAGGCAAACCTTCTGCACCTTTTCTGCACTCGTTGCATTGACAGGGCATTCACGCAGACTTCCAAAGGAGTTCTGCCATGGCCTCGATCCAACGAAAGAAAAGTGCATACTACTGTCAATTCTCCTATCTGAGTAAGCGCCACACGATCACCGTCGGCACGGCGGACGACATGAGCCCGGATGACGTTGAAGCTTTTGCCGGCAATGTCGATCATTTGTTGTTCCGGCTAAAGCGAAATTATCTACAGCTTCCCGCTGGCGTGCACATCACCGATTTTATCCTGAATAACGGCAATGTCCCTGCAACGGCAATCAAAGCCTGAAGATTCAAATGGTGTCCCTTTCGCTTGCTTCGGCAAAAGCTATGCCCTCACGTCGGCGTTGTGAATTTTCATTCCGTCGATCTCCGTTCATTTCATTTCTTTATCACTCGTAGATGGAAGTCGGAAGGCGTGAGCGACATTCGGGTTGTACTGGTTGTGACGAAGATACGGAATATTTCAATTTCGCCGCGAAAAGGGCCTGATCTCTTCGAAACGGCTGATCACGTTGTGAGTTTTGGTACGAATATGTCCGATCCACACGAGGAAGCGATTGGACTTACGTTTGTATTGGGCCAAAAGTCACGTCTGCGCCGCAATATTCTGCCGATAGAGAACGCGACGACTTAACGGCATAATGAGCAAGCACCGATTTGATGGGAATTTCGTTGAATGTGCGACTACGGGCGTCCCGCGCTCGATAGTAAACGCGGACTCCTATTCACAAGGAAGTGAAACAATGTTCCGAATTAATTACCTTTGGTCTCTATTTGCAATTGCGACGCTCGGTGCATCCGCATTGGCTCAAGCGCCAGCGCCTACGGGCGCCCCGCTGGCGAACGCCGCGCCGGTTACCAGCGGTGCGCCCGTCCTCCTTCCCGACGATGG
>JAIOQJ010000150.1 GCA_021413475.1 Planctomycetota bacterium
CCGAAGGGCGAGGTTCAAGTTCAGACGAAGGGCTACGCCGGGGCCGACTGCCTGGCTGCGAGCAAGTTCGTTGAGCAGGCCCTGGGCGTTTCCATCAATGACCGAAAGACGGGCGAATTCTACCAAAGCGCCCAGGCGGAGCAGCAAATTCAGCAGTAATCCCTCGGATATCCCTGAAGCCCTCGATGATCCGCGCGACCGTCGAGGGCTTTTTCGTGCGCCCTCCCCAATAGCTAAAGAGAGGAACCCCATGACTCTGACCGAACAATTGACCGATTTCGTGAACGCCGCTTTCGCCGGCATCTGGGTCCAGTCGCTCGAACCTGACGAGGCCGAACGGGAGGTCACTCAACTCGCCCGTGACAAAGGTTGGAAGATCGCCGCCTGGGACGTCTCCGGCGGAATGCGATTCCCGAATGCACCGCACGCCGTGGCGACCAACGTCGGTAGTGGTGACCCGCTGGCCATGTTACGGGCCGTGCCGACTCTGGCGGAGAAGGACGGCACGGCCGTGCTGGTCCTGCACAACTTCCATCGCTTTCTGAACAACCCCGAGGTCATTCAGACGACGTTCGCGCAACTCGTGGCCGGCAAGTCGCAACGGACCTTCCTAGTGGTGCTCGCACCGGTGGTGCAGATACCGATCGAACTCGAAAAACTCTTCGTCATCCTGGAGCATCCGCTTCCTGATCGCGAACAACTTAACCGGATCATTCAGGAACTGACCAGTGACTCCCCGAGCGATCTGCCCAAAGGAACCGAACTGAGCAAGGTGCTCAACGCTTCGGCCGGCCTGACACGCTACGAAGCGGAAGGAGCCTTCGCGCTCTCGCTCGCACGACACGGTTCGATCCAGCCGCAAGCAATCTGGGATTTGAAGACGCAGACCTTGAAGAAGAGCGGCTTGCTCACGCTGCACCGAGGGAGCGAAGGTTTCGACAAGCTGGGCGGCTTGCAGGCTCTGAAGGTGTTCTGCATGCGAGCCCTGATGCACCGAACCTGCCGGATCGTGAAACAGAAAGGGGTGATGCTCCTTGGCGTCCCTGGATCATTGATGCCATGGCTCCTTGTGTATTGTTCCTCGACGAAATTGAAAAAGCACTCGCTGGCCTGGGCAGCAGTGGCGATTCGGGCGTCTCCAGCCGCCTGTTCGGGACGTTCTTAAGTTGGCTCTCCGATCACGAAACTGATGTCTTCGTTGTCTGCACGTCGAATGACATTTCGAAGCTGCCGCCCGAGTTCTCTCGTGCCGAACGGTTCGATGCCGTGTTCTTCCTCGACCTGCCGACACGAGTCGAGAAAGACTCCATCTGGAAACTCTATCGCGGCCAGTTCGACATCGCCCCGAGCGAACCGATGCCCGAAGACACCGACTGGACCGGAGCCGAGATCCGTTCCTGCTGCCGATTGTCGTCGCTCTTGGACATTCCGCTCTCACAGGCCGCAAGGAACGTCGTTCCCGTCGCGGTCATGGCAACCGAGCGGGTCGAGCAACTGAGGGCTTGGGCCAGCGGGCGATGTTTGTCGTCTTCGGTGCCCGGCATTTACTCCCGCAGCGAAACTCCGAAGTCTGGCCGCCGGGTTCAACGGGGCGCCAGCAACAATTGAGCAGACTCGGCTCCCTTACACACCCAGAACAAGGAGGAAATACTTCGTGGCCGCTACCGTCAACGAGCCCGGCCTCGTGTCCACCGAAGAAGGCGCGATTTACACCTTGAGCAATGGCAACGTCATCCATTACCGCAAAGTAAACGGCATCTTCTACCACGCCGAGACGCCCCGTGCCGTCGTGCGGGCTCTGGAAAATGCTCGTTCCTGCTGCCGACGACGGGTTCGCCTCTATTACGGAGATGCCGGGTCGGGACGTGGTTGGCTAGACGTCACCGGTATGGAAGGCTCCATCGGCAACTCGATGGGGCCTCTCAAGATTCCCATTCTACTAGCCAACCGCCGATCACACGGCGGGCCCGGTCTACTGGATCATTGCATCGTCAAGCTGAAATGGACCACCGGCGGCATTCTCTATCAGCATCCTCGGTATCACACTGGCACGTTCACGATCCGCGAGATCGGGTCGGAAGAGATGTGCGGTGGTGAGAACTTGCGAGCCAAGGGATACACCCACGCCGTCGATGTGGACAACCAGGATCATGCGAACTTCCGATCCGTGCAGGCGGCGGAGCGTTATGTCCGACGAATGACGTCCTGATACTTTCGCCTGAACCAACCAATCAGGAGGACCCATTGGAGAACAGCAAGATCGCCAAGTTCGCTCTGGGCGAGATCGTCAGCACGCCCGCCGCGTTGCGAGCGCTGGACGCGAGTGGTCAGTCGCCCGACGAATTCCTCGATCGCCATGCTGGCGGCGATTGGGGAGTAGTCAGCAAAGGAGACTGTCACCTCAACGACGAAGCACTTCGGAGCGGAGAGCGCCTCCTGTCGGCCTACATGCTCGCCAGTGGTGTGAAGATCTGGATCATCACCGAGGCCGTTCGGAACAGCACCTGCATCTTGCTTCCCTCTGAGTATTGATCACCACTTCCCATCCTCAACTTGAAAGGAGCCACATGAGCACCCTGACCATTCCCGATACCACCCAAGAGAACCGCCAAGCTGCTCGCCAGTTGCAAACCACGATGGCGGCCGCCCGGGTCGGTTTCACCTGGTTCGGCACCCGTAAGACGCTGACGCCCGAGCAAAAGGCTGAGGCCGCCGACACCTTTGGGGCCGAAGGCGAATTCGTCTCGGCAGGCAAAAAACTGCTCGATACCCGCAATCCTCGCTTCAAGGCTGTCACCGCCGTGCGGAATCAGATCGGCGAGTACTGGCGTTCGATCAGTTTGCCGTTCCCCGAGCCGGGCCTGCGGCTTATTCAACAAGAGCGGCTAGATGAATTCCAGGAAAAGATGACTCGGTTCAAGCGAGAACTCGATGTCGCCGTGCGTGATCTCGATCGGCACTTCGATGCGATGAAGTCCGCGGCCCGTGAGCGCCTCGGCAGGCTCTTCAATTCGAATGACTATCCCGCCACGCTGATCGGCCTGTTCGATGTGTCCTGGGATTTCCCCAGCGTGCAGGCCCCGGAATACCTTCGGGAATTGAACCCGACGCTTTACCGGGAGGAATGCCAGCGGGTGCAGGCCCGCTTCGAGGAAGCGGTTCGCCTGGCCGAGTCAGCGTTTGTGGATGAACTGGCCAAGCTGGTCAGCCATCTCACCGAGCGGCTGTCAGGCCAAGAGGACGGCCGGCCCAAGGAGCGAGCCATGAACCTCGTGATTGACCCATTTGGGAGCATTCGCTGTATCTACGGCGAAGCGATCGATCTGGGAACCCTGGGCACCCTGACGATCACCCGAGCCAGCCACGTCGAACCGGACGAGTCCGGGGCGTGGTGGGCGGAGTTGCTCCCTGTCAATGGTCCGCGTCTGGGGCCGTTCGCTCGACGTTCGGATGCGCTAGCCGTGGAGAAGTGCTGGCTCGAAGCCCACTGGCTGAAAGCAGGCACGTAGACACCGGCATCGCTCAATTACCTTTGCTCCAATACTTCGGCTCGTCACGTCGTGTGGCGGGCCGTTTTCATTTCCATCCAGGAGTTTCATGATGGTCGTTCTTGAACGCCGAAACGCTTGGCTGTTTCGGACAGCGCTTCGGCGTTGCTTCGGCAGCCCGGGCTCGAAATCTGATCAAACCGGTGTCCAGATCCGTCTGGGGCCGGATGGTATGACGATGCACGCTTCCGCGCCGGAAATCGCCATCAGCTACGCACCGGGCGGACCGCGCGGCAAACGAGTCATTACCTTTGCGGCGAAGTACCTCCAGGAGTTCGAGGCACGCAACCCTGATCCCGTCGAGATCGCGATCTTGCGCCCTGACCTGGGCGGAGCACGTTGGACCGAAAAAGGCCGCACCCCAGAGATTGAGTTCCCACTCCTGGAGCCCGGATCGGTCCCGGCAGCACCGGAACCTCCGAAGGAGTTCGTTCCCATGCCGCAGAGCTTTCTGGCGGCACTGGACCAGGCCAGCACGATCGCTGCCCGCGATCCAACCAAGTATGCGTTGAATCGGGTGCAGCTTCGCGGCCAAGCGGGGACGGTCCTGAGCAGCGATCAACGGCAACTGTTCCAGGCGGGCGGTTTCAATTTCCCCTTCACCGAAGATCTGCTCATCCCGCGTTCCGGTCTTTTCGGTCTGGCACCGTTTACCGCAATCGAAGAGATCAGCATGGGCCGGACCGATACGCACGTCGTCATTCGGGTTGGGCTGTGGACGTTCTTCTTTTTCATCGACAAGCAGGGCCGTTTCCCGGATGTCACGCCAATCATTCCCAAGCCGTCTCACTCTGCAACCCGTCTCCGGCTGGATGCCGAAGACGTTCAGATTTTCCTCGACAGCCTGACACGCCGGCTCAAAGGCCCCGAAGCCAATGAAATGGCCCTGACCCTCGATCTCATGGGCACGCCGTGTCTGCGCTTCGAGATCGAGAAGCGGGTTTCCGAAGTGAAACTGATGAACTCGGAAGTCACCGGCAAGCCGCTGCGGATGTGTCTTAACCTCCATCAGTTCCTGAGTGCTCTGGAACTGCGCTTCCTGAATTTCGAGATCCGTGATCCTGACAAGCCAATCCTGGCCCGGGACGGTGAACGGCTCTATCTCTCGATGCCGTTGCCCGCGAGCGGCGCGATCCTGCCACGGTCCGAAAAAGCTCCGTCGGAGCAGCCCATGCCGAGCACGGCACTCGCTCCCATCGAGAAACCGGCGACGCCGACGATCGTCGTGCCAGTGGGCAGCATGCCCGTTCGGCCCGCGGGTGGATTCGATGTCCTGGGTGAAGCCGAAGGGCTGCGTGAGGGCCTGTTCAAGGTCGCCGCCCACGCCGGCCGGATCCTGCAATTCTTGCGTGAAGTCTGCACGCAACAGAAGGTCACTCAGATCGTTCGTTCATCCTTGCTCGCCCTGACCGAATCCGCCCACGGAGAAAAGCCATGACCTGGTCCCCTTCGATCCGGCGCGTGCCGGAGAGCATCCCAAAGCATCTCGAACGGTTCGCCGAGCAGCTTGGTGATCTGACGACGGAACTGCGTACTGCGGTCGCCGGCCTGGCCGGTGATGCGCTCGGCAAAGCGGTTCGTGACGTCTTGTTGCGATTCTGGAAAACTGCGCCACGAACAAGCCACTACTCCTCGCGGGACGAGGAAGATCCCTACGGCTGGCCGCGGGACGAATGGGAGAAGCGAGAACATTCGTGGGAAGAACCAGTCTCCGAGTCGATCGAAAGTGTTCCACCCACTCTCCGGCTGGCGACGGTGCTTCAGGCTGGCGGCTCGTTACTCCAGCACGGCTCGTTGCTGGGGCTATTCGGGACCGGCGCAGCCGTCGGTGGTGTTTTGCTGTTCCGGAGATCGCTCGGTGTTCCCGGGATCGATCTGGTCAAAGCGATTGCGGAGATTGCCGCGCTGATCGCCATGCTCAGTAGTGCCTCGAAACAACTCGAACTCCACTAGACCCACACATTTCGCCCTCGCCCTCACTCGAAAGGAAACGCAACATGACCGCAACCTGTGTCCCCAGCGCGAACGGCCGAACTGATCGCCGTTCACTCTCCGCTCAGATCGATCGTTTCGACAAGATGCTCGACGGCTTGGATTCTGCCCTGCTCGATGCGGTGAAGGAAGCCGTCGCTCAATCGACCAGCACGGCCGTCGCCGAAGCAGTGCGTTCAGCCTTGCTGGAAATCGCCGCCAACCCGAATATTCTGGCTATGCTGCAACGAGCTTCTGTTCCTGCTCCAGTTCCCGAGCCCGTGAAAGCAACTGCCGACGTGAAGTTTACACCCATCGGCCGCATCGGCAACGCCATCGCCGCCGCATGGAAATTCAGCCTCGGAAAGCTGAAGTCCCTCGGTAACTTCGTGGCCGCACCGGTCCGGGCGACGGCCAAGGCGGTTCACCAAGTGAATCAGTTCTGGAGTCTGCGTCGGCCGGTGCTGATTGCCCTGGCGGTCGGTATCGTCATCGGCACGGCAGGTGCCTTGTCGTCTCCGTGGCTCGCTGGCCTACTCAGCGGCTGCGGGGCGGCCGGCACCACGCTCGGTGCCCAGTTCGTATCCTGGTCCCGACGCCTCTACGCCAGTTTCGGCATGAGCTAACTATCTGCGGAATCGACGCCTCTCCCGGTTCAACTCGATCATCACTTCGTCGGCCGGTCACCCGGCGGCTTGCTTCGGAATGAAGCAGTCCGCCGCTCAGCCCGTGCGAATTTGAAGAGATGATTGGTTTGCGCCGCGAGAGAAACGCGATTCCGCAACATCTCGCCCGTGTTCCCACTTTGAGGAAATCCCATGTTCGGATTTGCTTCATCCTTGGCGATCGGCTATCTGGCGCTCACCGGCACGATCGCCAACAGCGCGATTCTGGCACGCGGCTTCAAACGCGCTTTCGACGCAGCGGTGAAGGGCGACATGCGCGAGGCCCGCTCCTATGTGTTCTCGGCAGTCTCCGCGCCCGCCATCATCGCCATCACGGCCGTCGGGGCATTCGTCGGTGAGTGCATCCGCGGATCGAACGATCTCGGCGAGCCAGTTCTGAAAGTCATCCACGGTTAAGAACCGGCGGCGTGATCGTTGATACTTTCATGGTGGAGATCACATGGCAAAAGATGCCCTGCTCGACGAACTCCACGTCGAGATCCGAGCTCCGACGGATATGCCTGAGTTCAAGTTTCGAGTGGTTCGGAGGGTGCTTTTTTCAAGGAGATTCAGACGTGAGGTTACCGAAAGAGTTCGTGAATTGCTTGAGGAACTTGGCGTCTCGGACGGCCTTCGGATCGCGGTCAATCGATAACACGATCACGGCTATTCGTGGTTGGTCGATACCCGAATGAAAAACGGCCGTTCTCCCTGGGAGACGGCCATTTTTTTAGCTATCAGCGAATGATGATCGAAGAATGCCATCCGCCCAATCAGGTTGGAGGAGGCGATTCGCTTGGTCCGCCCGGGGAGCCGCCTTTATCGGCTGACGCCAAGGCGCCCGCTGTCATTGTCCCGACAACTATCGCGATGACGGGGCCAGCAATAGCCGCGGAGGTAGAGCGCGGATCGTTCAGTTGACCGGCAACGTATTCCCAGGTCGCTCTCGCGGCCAAAAACACGAAAAGAGGGCCACGTATGCGTGACGACCTCCCGCGATACCCCCGATCTGGCGGCCCTCGGCGAACTCAACGCCGATCAGGAACGCCGTTGGCAACACACCGTCGTCGTCCACATTCGACAGGGCGATGCCCAACAACTCCGCTTGTTCCCGGATGACGACGTGCCGTGGCCGGATGATCCCGATGTGATCCGCGTTCGGAGTCCGGGTGCTACTGCATCGGCCCGAGGTTCCCGTGCGTCAGATCCAGCACGATGGTCACCGTTTGAAGGTTTTTTAGTTTGTCTACCGGCACGACCGCGTTGATATCGCTCAACTTGGCTTCGAGGATGCGGAGCGCCTTCG
>JAIOQJ010000151.1 GCA_021413475.1 Planctomycetota bacterium
TAAATCGCTTCCTGTTGTCGCTCCTGAAACAGCATCCGAGCAAGGACAGCGTCGTCATGAGACGCCGAGCATGCGGCTGGGACGAAAACTTCATGCTGCAAGTGCTAACCGGGACAACGGTTTAGTTGCAGCTGGCCCTGCGCGATTGATTCCCTCCCGATGTATAGCCGAACTGCCGCACCTGCAATTACGCTCTTTGGGGGGAATAGCTTCAAAGGAAACGCTCATTATGAAGCGACGCAGGAACAACGGCGACGCAATGCTGCTCTACGCGCTACAGGCGCAACGCAAATGACGGTCGCGCAACAAGCCGTAATAGCCAGACCTTCCCTTGAAGCGGCACTCGGAGCAAGGTACAGAGGAACGAGTACACGACAACTTTCGCCGGTAGACATCGACCGAGCGATGATAGCGTTTTGGAACTACATTGCTTCTATCGGTGCTAACGCCAGCACTCTGATCTCGATCCAGGGTTGACGGCTAGGTGTGCAAATGAATATTTCACGATTTTGCGGGCGAAACACCTCGGACGTCTATTGCGTCTTGACTCAAGACGATTGGGAACTTGGAATGCCCGAGGGCCTAGCGCATTGGGACGGAGTGCACTGGAGTTGGATTGCAAGATTGGAAAACAGTATAATTCAGCAAATTCAGTATTTCGGCGACTTGATTTGCTTACTCGAAGCAGACGGATCGATTTTGACTTTTAATCGGCAAGGCTTCTGTTCAAAGCAATTGGGGCCAAATATCCCTACAGATGTTCATCCTGATGCATGCGTGTCTGCGCCGTTATTTCATAGCTTTGTATTTGACGAGAATTTGAGACCAATAATTGTGGGAGATTATGGACTCTCGTTCGAATTAAGAAACAGCAGTTGGTCCCGGGTGCGCAACACAGATGATAAACGCCTGAATACGATTGCTATCGATACCTTTGGTGTTGCATTCGGAGGGAACTCTGGTTCGTTATATCGGATTTGTGGCACACAATGTTGCAAAGTCGATCTCCCGGAAGATACTGATGTGGTGAGAATTTCCACAGGTCTTGATGGGAGGGCGTATTTGCTCATAAATCCGCCAGGTATTTTCGGATTTGCGCAACTTGATCGACTGGAAACTGGGTTGATCGCCACAATGAATAGTGATGTTCTTGCAATGTGTGTAGTCCGACAAAACGAGATTATCTATTCTACATACGATGGAATCTATTTGTGGAATGGTATCGCCGCACATCAGTTGCTTCCGAACGAGATCACCGGCCAGATCGAGTTAATCGGAAATTTCGTCGCAGTCAGTCTTAAGCGTGAAGAAGGGTTGATGATCTTATTCGACCACTCGAACTGGCAAAAGAGAATCGTTACGCTTGATCAAGATTATCTTACATAGGTTTCGTTGACTAGACGTTGACTAGACGTTGACCGGATGCTTCGCCGTCGGCACGAAACTCTGGACGCCCGACGGCTTCCGCAATGTCGAGGAAATCCTCGAAGGCCAATATGTTTTCTCGCGCAATGAGTTCGATCCGGATGGCCCGATCGTCGCGAAACGAGTGGAAGCGAAGTACGAACGCACGGGTTGCATTTTCAACCTGCACCTCGACAGCGGCCGAATTATTCGCACGACGCCCGAGCACCCGTTCTTCGAATATCATAAGGGGTGGACGGCGGCGGGGGTGTTGGTGGCTGGAGATCGCATTCGGACGGATGCCGCGTGGGTGAATGTCGCCGAGGTGTTCGACACCGGCGAGTACGAGAAGGTTTACAACCTCCGGGTGGCGGAGTGGCATACGTATTTCGTGGGGGGTGAGGGGTGGGGTGAGGCGGTTTGGGCGCATAATAGATATGACTTGCTTCATGAGTTCGCCAAAGGAAAGGTCTTTACCTTCACGGAACCAGGCGGTTATGTCACGCAATGGTACGTGCCGAATGCCTTTCTCACCAAGAAGGGCACACCGATCAAGGCCGTTGAAGATGCAGTGAAGCAGGATGCGCAGCTCGGATTGGGCAACGCCTTACAGACGGAAGTGACCCGATATGCGACAACTGACTGGAACAATTTGCCAGTACTGCAAAAGGCGATTGGTGGACGGCGCACAGCGATTGAAGATGCTCTTGTCGTTGCGAATGAGATCTATCAACAGCTTGGCATGAGTGTCCTGAGTTTTGATGCCTATTTGAATGGAGCGTCACTGCCACTGATTCCATCAATACGCCCTGGCAATGTGCAAATGACGGATGAAGCATACGCGGCGATTAAGAATCAACACGGCGATGCCCTGCACTTGGCCAATCAGCAACGGGCAGCGGCCAAGGGTGATTTTGTGCATGCGAAAATCGAAGAGTATGCGGGGTCGCATGGCTTCCAATATTTCGACCCGGGAATTGATCTTCTGTACACCAATACGGCACTACGTTTTGAAGTAATGCGGACTGCTGCCTGGACGGATCATTCCGGTCCTGCGTTCCAAGCATCATATTGGAGATCACTGCAATATTAGCTGAGCACTCAACGGGGGATTTTCAGATGCCAACGGCACGATTAGGAGAGACTCTAAAGAATCAGACGCTGATTTTGGCCAATCAGGACGTCATTCATTCAAAGTCTATGGTGGTAGATTGCTCCATACGAGTAACGGAACCTCGCGAAGTCGGCATTTTTTGCTCAACATTTTCAAATTCAAGGATAGAGGTCGTCAAGACTTGTAGCAAGGATTGGACTGGATGCTATTTTGATTCATGCACTTTCAAGGGAAAATACTACAATTGCCGATTCGGAATGGACAGCCAGCAGTGCGACCTTCAGGCCGGCCTGCGCAACTGCGACTTTACGAATGCCAGCTTGAATCTCTGTTCGTTCTTCAATTGCACCCCAAATGATTTACGTCTTCCCGGTTGGCCGCATGTCACGATTTTCTACCCGAGCAAGAACGCCGCCGATTTCACGGATCTGAAAAGCGATCCTTGGTTGGCCAGGCTTCAATATTCAATGGAGAATGCGGGCGATATCATTGCCTTAACCTATCACATTCCAACATATATTCGACAAACACGACCGCATCTTCTTAAAAGGTGGAAGATAAACAAATTGTTCGCTGAATCTCGATCAGAGCCTCCGCCGCCCGAACCGGTATTTTCCTTGGAAAATATGAAGAAACTATTGCAGACAAAACCATATGTGCATTTGTAAGCGATTTTTTATCCTGTCGCTGCTCTTTGCGATGATCGGTTCTTTGGCAACTTGACAGTCTTACGGCACATGGCACTACTCCGGCCTGACGTGGGACCACGTCCAGCAGGTGCTGATATGGGAGTTGGGTGAAGGGAATCTGGCGGCGATTGAGCAGATCGCGAATGCGATGGGCGGGATCGATCCCAATGACGCCACCGGCTCGAATAGTTTGCTGAATTTCCTCAAGACCTATTCGCTGCCGGAATTCAGTTTCAACGATATCGAGAGCGCGATCAGCACGGGTGCCAAGAACTTGGTCAACGACGCGCTGACGAAGATCGGGACGGAAAAGGGGACGGGCACATTTTATATCGACATCCAGACGCCGCTCGCGTAGACTGGCAGCATGCCACGCATCGCACGAGCCTCTGTTGGCGGGATTTGTTACCACGTGATCAATCGCGGCAATGGCCGCCAGCGCGTCTTTCACAAGGACGAGGATTACGAGGCGTTTCTAAAAGCGATGGCGCACGGCTGTGTCGAGATACCGATGCGGGTGCTCGGCTATTGCCTGATGCCGAATCATTTTCATCTGGTTGTCTGGCCCGAACACGATGGCGACCTGAGCCAGTGGATGCACTGGGTTCTCAATACGCACGTCCGGCGTTATCACAAGCATCATCAAAGCAGCGGGCATATTTGGCAAGGGCGTTTCAAGTCGTTCCCGATCGAACAGGATTCGCATCTGGTGACTGTGTTGCGCTATGCCGAGCGTAACCCGGTGCGTGCCAACCTGGTCAAGCGGGCGGAGCAATGGCGCTGGTCGAGCGCCCGGTTGTGGGCGGACAAGACGGAGCGTCCGAGCTACCTCGTTCGCGGCCCGGTGCGCCGCCGGGCTGATTGGCTGGATTGGGTCAATCAACCGATCACACCCGCCGAACTCGAAGCGTTGCGGCGAAGTGTCGATCGCGGCACACCGTTCGGCGGCGAGGCCTGGGTCAAGAAAACGGCGGCCCAGCTGGGGTTGGAAACGACGCTACGGCCACGCGGGCGGCCGAAGAAGGAAGTTTAGGCGGGGGATGGTTGAAATAAACGTGCCTGTCCCCTTTTCATTTATTCGCCGATGGCGGAACGGACGATGTCCGCGAGCTGGCGAACGCAATGATCCTTGAAGAAATCCATGTGGTCCGCGGGGAAGTCGTTGTGCACGATCATCGGCTGCGTGGACCATTCATTCCAGCCCTTGCGTGGGTCGGCCACGATCGTGTCTTCCCAATCGTAACGGATGCCGCTGTTGATCTGAACGACCTGGCCGTCAAAAACGCCGGACGGCCGGTAGCGAGCGTTCCCGCGGTCCAGAGCGCCCCAAACCCTGCTGAGAGTTCGCCGCGGCACGGAATCGAGCCCCTGGATGACGGGTGCATCCAGGTGATGCAGGTTCATCATGTTGAGGAGGCGCGTGCGTGCCCCGCGGAGGCGGTTGCGGATATAGCTCCAGCGACTGTCGCCCTTGGTGAGCTTGCCCAAGTGCACGCCCATGCGGCTGTGCCACGGCAGCGACTTGGGGAAGCCTGGAGCATACATGTCGAGACTGATCAGCCTCGGCACCTGGTGGCCGAGGCGTTGTAGTTGAATGGCTGTTTCCAGCGCGATGTTGGCACCGACGGAGTAGCCGCCAAGCAGGTACGGGCCGTGCGGGACGGCTTCGGTGATTTCCTTGGCATAGCGGGCGGCGATCTGGGTGAAGTCGTCGAGGGGCGGCTCCGTTCCATCGACGCCGATCGCCTTCATGCCGTAAACATTGAACTGAGGACCTAACAGGCGGGCGAACTGGTGGAAGGCGAAGACATGGCCGCCAGCCCCCGCGATCAGGAAAAGCGGCGTCGTCGTCCCGCCGGTTTGCAGGGGCACGAGCGAGCCCGTGCCGAGTTCCAGCCGCTGTTCGAGAACACTCGCCAGCCCACGGACTGTTGAGTACTTGGAAAGCACCTCCAGCGGGATGCGATGGCCCAGTTTCGAATCGATCTTGGCCATCAGCACCGCCGCCATCAACGAATTACCACCGATATCGTGGAAGTCGTCGGTCACGCCGATCGGTTTGATGCCGATGACTTCTTCCCAGACGCGGACCAGTGCCAATTCGACATCGCCCGAAGGCGGCACAGGGCCGCCGCCCGCAACGGAACGAACGACCGATTCTTCGGCCGGAGCCGGCAAGGCATTGCGATTGATCTTACCGGTGGGTCCCAACGGGAACTTCTCGAGCACCGTGATCGTCGCGGGGACCATGTAGTCGGGCAGTTTGGTTCGCAGATAGTGGCGCACGGCCGCCGGAACGGCGGCCACACCCGGATGGGGGCGCAAATAGGCGTGCAAGCTGGCACCAACGTCGGCGTCCTTGCGGGCCACGACCACCGCCTGGGCCACATCGGGGTGGCCTTCGAGTCCGCGCTCGATCTCGCCGAGCTCGATGCGGAAGCCACGAATCTTGACCTGAAAATCGGCACGGCCCAAACAGATGACCAGGCCATTCGGCAGATAGCGTCCGAGGTCGCCTGACTTGTAGAAGAGCGACGACGTTCCCCCTTCCGAAGGGTGGAAGGGATTGGGCAGGAAGCGTTCCGCGGTGCGTTCGGGGCGATTCAGGTAGTAACGGCCAACGCCGTCGCCGCCGATCCAGATTTCACCGACACAACCGATCGGCACTGGCTGCATGCGTGAATCGAGAATGTAGTACTGCATGTTGCCGATCGGCCGGCCGATGGGAATCGGATCGTCGCTGGCGCTGACGCGATGGGTCGTCGACCAGACGGTTGTTTCGGTGGGGCCGTAAAGATTCCATACTTCCGCCACGCGGGCGAGAAGCTGCTGGCGCAATTCGGGGGGCATCGGTTCGCCGCCGCAAAGAAGGCGCAGGCCAGGGGTTCCGGTCCAGCCGGCTGCAATCAACAAGTACCAGGTCGCCGGCGTTGCCTGCATCAGGGTCGCGCCGGATTGTCGTAGATGTTCGAGCAACTTGGCACCGTCGGCGACGTCGCTTCGCGGCACGAGGACGATCCTAGCTCCGGCCATCAATGTTTGCCATAGCTCAACATGGTGGATGTCGAACGAAAACGTGGTGATGGCGAGGAAGCGATCGGCCGGCGACAGGGGGATGTCGCGCTGCATCGCGGCCAGGAAGTTCATGAGCCCCCGATGCTCGATGGCAGCGCCGTTCGGCAAGCCCGTTGAACCCGATGTATAAAGCACGTAGGCCAAATCGGTCGGCTTAACCTCGACCGGTTCCACGGGAACATCCGGGATCGGATCATCGAGATAAACGATACGCGCATTGCTGGGCGGCAAGCGATCCTGCAAGCGGCGGTGGGCAATGATGATCGGTGCCTGGGCGTCGCGAATGAAAAGGGCCAGTCGCTCAGGCGGAAAGTTCGGATCGAGCGGCAGGTAGGCCCCGCCCGCCTTCCAGACGCCGAGCATCGCGGCAACGGCACCGACCGTCCTGTCCACACAAACACCGACGAGCGTATCGGCCCGCACCCCGAGCGAGTGCAAGTAGGCTCCGATCCGATCGGCGCGCGCGATCAACTCCCGGTAGGTCAGCGTCGTTACCTGGTCTTCCACGGCAATGGCGTCGGGAGTACGCGCCGCTTGCTCGTCGATCAACTGAAAGATGCACCGTTCACGAGGGTAATCGACCGCGTTGGCGTTGAAACCCTCTACAATTTCGCGGCGTTCGATGGCATCGAACACAGGGAGGTCGAACAGATTCGTCTCGGGACCACGGCAGCCGGCACCGATCAGGTTGATGAGATGCCCACCGAAACGCCCGGCATAAAACGCTTCATAACGGCTGGCGTCGTACTCCACGAAGCCGGACTGTGATCCATCGGGACGTGTCTCCAGATGCAACCGCCAGCCGGCCTGGCTCGCTTCCGCATTGAGAGGTGTTTCGCCCTGATAACTGAACGCGAGCGATTCGGGCGGGACTGCTACGGGATCGCTCGGCCGATTGGCAAGGTGCGTGAGGAAGGCATTGCGGACAGTCTGCACCCATCGAGTGAACGGCACGTCGCCCATGCAGATCAACGGCAGCGGTCCCGGCAAGCAAATGGTCAGGTCGTTGCGGCCGAGATAGCGATGCATGAGTGCCGCGAAGGCGGCGAGCCACACCTGGCCCCCCGTCGCCTGAACCGATCGGGCGAACTGGCCAACTTCAACAGAAAGCTCCGCGGGGATGGTGAGCGGAACTCGCTGCGGCGCCGGGGCATCCGTCGTCCGCCGTTTCGCAAAGGGGAGTTCCACGATGGTGTCGAGCGCGGAGGGAGCAGCGGCACCTGCGTCAGCTTCGCTGCCTTTGAAGACTGGCGACGGCACACCATCAAACGGGGACAGGAGGCTCATTTAAAACTTCTCCAAACGTCGAGTTGTTGAGCGAATGAGCCCGGAGTCACACCAAGCACTCTTCACGAAGCGCCGGCCCCGGAATCTCGGTCAAATCGGCGTTACGAATGCGATTGAGCTCATCGACGAGCACCACTTTGGGCTTGATCGCTTTCGCCTCGGCATCGGAAAACTCAGCGAACGTGGCCAAGATGACCAGGTCGCCTGGCCGCATCAAGTGGGCCGCCGCCCCATTGATGCAGATTACGCCCGAGTCCCGATCCCCTTCCAGCGCGTAGGTCATGAGTCGGGTGCCGCGCGTCACGTTCCAGATGTGGACGGCCTCATTGGGGATGATGTCCGCCGCTTCGAGCAGATTCTTATCGATGGTCACGCTTCCTTCA
>JAIOQJ010000152.1 GCA_021413475.1 Planctomycetota bacterium
TGAGGGCGTCGACCATGCGCTGGATATCGTCGCTTTTGCCGGGATCCTGTTGCCCCGCGACGCAATCGGCAAAGGAGCCGACCAGCAACGGCACGATGCGAAACGGCCGCCGGCCTTCGTACAAATACTGGAAGAGAACAACTTCGAGCTCGATCGAATGTTCGGGGAGATGAGCGACGGGGTCTTCAAATAGCCCCTCGCCGTAATACGACTCAAGTCGATCGATGTACGATTGATCGGTCATCACGGTGCCTAGTGGCGACTTGAAGTTCTTGCGTGTCAGCGTGAATCGTTCGCGCGAATAGTGCGACGTGCCGATGATCACAAAGAGGCTGGCGTCGGTGCGTTCGAAAATCTCCTTGAAGCCCCAGCCATAGGTGACGCCGCCGCGACCGTAATCGATATGCGGTACAAGTGCCGCTCGTATTCTTCCGTCGGACTCGATGCGGCAACCCGGTTCGCCGGGCAGGCCGGGACCGCCGGGTGCGATAAAGAGTTCACGAAATTGTTCGCGAATTTCATCGGGTTCGGCGGGGTAACAGCCAACGCACGATGGTTCCCGTTCGGACCCTTCGAGGTAATTTTGGAATCGCTCGTTGTCGAGAAACAGTGCCTCATCGAGTTGCCGAGCGAGGGATTCGATTTTTTCGAACGGCAGCAAGAACCCGCCGGACTGTAAAACTGCATCAGCGTGTATTTCCCGCATCGTTCGCTGGCCATTGATCAACTGGGCCCAGGCGAATTCGTCCGGCGTGACGCGGAGTTGCCGCGGGCTGATACGATGTTGATCGAAAAGATAGATGAATCGTCCATCGTCATCCGGAGCGGCAGCCAAGCCATGACGCAAACGGATCTTATCGGTTTCGTTCATGCAGATCTCTTCACGTGTCCACCTAAACGATAAGCACGCTGGAAAGGCTGAGATGACTTTCCAACGTGCCAATAATTGAGCCGGTCGGATCCGTTTCCTTTACTTCTTCTTCGGCGGCACAATCGGGTTCGGCATCGGGGCCGGCGTCATCGTCACCCCACCTGTGAAACCCGGCGACGCGTTGAAGCCTTTGAGCAACATACCGTCCGCGACTTTCCAGACTTTCACTTCTCCGTCATAGGCACCGCCTGCAACAAGTGTCCCGTCGGGGCTAATGGCGGCGGCGAAGATATGGTCGTTCATCCCCGTCAATGTCTTGGTGTTGGTGCCGGCAGTGGCGTCCCAGACCTTGACGGTCTTGTCGGCGGAGGTCGTAACGAAAATCGGCAGCGTCGGATGAGCAATCATCTTCAAGATATCATCGGTGTGGCTACCGAGTGCCCTGATCTGTTTGCCGTCACCGACCGCATTCCACATGCGGACCTGGCGATCAAGCCCCGCCGAGAAGCCGACCTTACTATCCGCTTTGACGGCCACGCCGAATACGGCGTTCTGATGATCCGGGAACGTTAGTACCGATTCCTTGGTGGAAAGGTCCCACACCTTGGCGGTCTTATCGCGGCTGCACGTCAGCAGGTGTTTGTTATCGGGAGCGAGGGCGATGCCCAGCACCCAGTCAGCGTGGTTTTCGATCGAGTGTTCGAGCTTCGCGGCATTGATGCCGCCGCTGATGTCCCACACGCGGACGATGCGATCGCAACCACCGCTGGCGATCTTTTTCCCATCGGCCGAGACCGAGAGACAGAGTACCGAATCATCGACGTCGAGGAGTTGCTTGAGCATCACCTTCGGATCGTTCACGCCATCAAGAATGGCGATGCCATTCTCAGCCTTGCCCGCTCCCGAGATATCGAAGATACGAAGATCGCCTTCTTGGCCCGGTCGGCCGCCCGCGACGACGAGCTTGCCATCAGGAAGAAAGGCCATGCCATAAGCACGCTCGGCCCGGGTATGCAACCGCTTGAGGAGCTTGCCGTCCGCAGCGTTCCAGATGGTCAATTCATGATGGCCTCCCACGACAAGTTGCTTGTTGTCGGGCGTGAAGGTCATGGCATTGACAATGGTCGGGTATTTGTAAGCGGCCGGCGGTGCGGGCGGTTTCCAGCGGATGCGGAGTTCCTTTACCAAGTCGGCCTTCTTTTCGATGCCGCCATCGAGCTTTGCGCCTTGCTCGATCCAAAGCTTGACGATATCGGCCTGCGCCTTGGAAAGAGGTGCCAGATTGTCCTTCTTCGGCGGCATCCGGCGATCGCCGGTCGCGACGATCAGCTGATAGAGTTCGCTGTCGGCAATTTTGCCCGGGACAACATGCTCTTCATCGACAAGTTTGTCGAAGGTCGTCATTTCATACTTGCCCGCCCGCTTCTTGGCGTCGTGGCAAGCGAAGCAATTTTCTTTGAAGATCGGCGCGACATCGTTGATGAAGCTGACTTGTTTAGGCTGAGCGCTCACGGAAGGTACATTCCCGAGCACAAGCCAGGCTGCCAGCACGGCGATGACGCCGCAGAGAATGCAGAATCGATAGTTGGACCGTCGCATGAGAGGCGCTCTCCGAAAATCGAGAAGAGGCGGAACAGGGGTAGGAAGAATTATCTTAACCGCGCCAACGCGGCCAGCACAGAGGAAATCACCGGCGATTGGATCTATTTTTCATCACCGTATTCGTCCTGCCACTCCTCGTACCACGCCATCTGGATCGCTTCCAGGATCTTCTCGTTGGAATCTTGCGGTTTCCCTTCAAAATCCTCAAGGTCGAGAATCCACTTGTGCATGTCGGTGAAACGCACCGAGAGCGGGTTGATCGTGTCGTACTTCTCGAAGAGAAGCTCGCCGACTTGACGGTAATCGGTCCAGTTGATTCCCATGAGTGGTCTCCCCAAAGCCGCTTGCGGCTTAGCGCTCGCTTTACCTCACCAACCGCTTTCTCTTGACCGAGAGCGAGCGCTAAGCCGCAAGCGGCTAAAGACTATTCGCGTCTAAGCCTTCCGCACCCTTGCCCTTCAAAGTCGCATTGACCACGGCATTCATCAGCATTTCCGCCAATGGTAAAGTCGCGGTTCCGAAGGCTTCGAGCGTGTGATGCAGGGCGTCGACATCGCTTCCATTCAGGGCCGCTTCGAGATTTCCTCGCGACGCATCGATCTGGCCGCGTTGTTCGGCCGAGAGATAATCGCCGGCCCGGGCGAAGGCCTTGTCCGCGTGCCGCATGTCGGCCTCGGCCTTATTCTTCAACTCGATGAAACGTCGGGTTGCGAAATCTTCCCGGGCGTGCTTGACGCTATCGAGGACCAAATTCTCCACTTCATCCGGTGAGAGGCCGTGACTCGGCTGTACGGCGACGGACGCCTGCTGGCCGCTTCGATTTTCCTTGGCACTAACCGTGAGCATCCCATTGGCGTCCACTAAAAACGTGACATCGACCTGAGCCATTTGTGCGGGCATCGGTGGGATGCCGCTCAGTTTGAACTGGCCGAGCAGGCGGCAATCTTTCGTCAATTCGCGTTCGCCCTGGTAGATGTTGATGTTGATGGCGGTCTGGTTGTCGACGAATGTGGTGTACCGAGTCGAGGCTCGGCACGGAACCGTTGAATTGCGATGGATGAGCTTATCGACAACACCACCCAGCGTCTCGATACCGAGGGACAACGGCACGACATCAAGCAGGAGCATGCCGCGGCTGTTGCCGGTCAGAATATCCGCCTGAAGGGCCGCACCGAGCGCGACGACTTCATCGGGATTCAGATCCGTATGCGGCTTCTTTCCAAAGAACTCGCCGACACGTTCGCGAACGTACGGAATCCGCGTCGACCCGCCGACCATGACGACTTCATCGACTTGATCCTTCCGCAAACCCGCATCTTTGAGGGCTGAGCGGCACTTGTCGAGCGAGCGCTGAATATACGGGTCGATCAATTTCTCAAATTCGGAGCGGGTAACTTGTCGGCGGAATGAAATGCCGCGTTCGGGAAGCGTGATTGCAAACTCAACGGATTTCGCCGTCGAGAGGGCGATCTTCGTTCGCTCGGCGGCATCGCGGAGGTATTGCAAGAGTTCCGGATCGCGGGTCGACAGGTCGATGCCCATTTCCTTCGCTGCAAGCTCCGTCAACGTCCGGTCGAAGTCGTCGCCGCCGAGATAGGTGTCTCCGTTGGTGGCCAGGACTTTGAAGACCCCTTCGGAGAGCGACAGAATCGAGCAATCGAAGGTGCCGCCGCCGAGATCGTAGACGGCGACGGTGCCGATCTGTTTGCTGGCCAAACCGTAAGCGAGAGCCGCCGCCGTCGGTTCGTTGATGATGCGCAGGACGTCGAGCCCCGCGATCCGGCCGGCGTCGCGAGTTGCCTGACGCTGCGTGTCGTCAAAATAGGCGGGAACGGTGATGACCGCCTTGGTCGGATTCCCGGCCCGTTTGACGACTTCCTTCAGGATCATGGCCGAGAGTTCTTCCGGCGTGTGCTCACGCTTGCCGATGCGAACGTGCAGGACTTTCCGACCGGCTTCGACTTCGCGCTCGACAATCTGATGCGGGATGTGCTTCAGTTCCTTTTGCAGGTCCGCGAGCGTCCGCCCCATAAGGCGCTTCACACTGAAAATCGTGTGTTCAGGATCGGAAAGAGCCCGGGCGCGGGCGGCGCTGCCGACAAGCACTTCACCATCATCGTGAAAGCTGATCACGCTGGGGACCAGGGCCGCCCCCGAACCGTCGCGCACAACGACCGGCTTGCCATTCTGCACATAGGCGGCAAGGCTGAAGGTGGTGCCGAGATCGATGCCGACGACGGAAGGGGTCATGGACTCTTGGGGTTTCGGTTGAAAATCAAAAGTGGACGGCGAGCGGGATCTTTTGGTGACGGCCATTCAAATTAATGTGACTCGCGGGCGAGTCGCATTAACAAATGGGCGCTGCAGGGATCGAACCTGCGACCATTCGCGTGTAAGGCGAACGCTCTACCGCTGAGCTAAGCGCCCGTCAATCAGCATGCAGGTCGCGGATCAGGCCCTGCACATATTTCGTCGCGTTGAGAAGTCGTCGAATCTCCTTCAACGGTTCACCGACATTTCTCTCGAACAGAGAACCGACATCATTCAATAGTTTTTCCCTTCGATCCGCCAGTTGTTTTTCCATGGCCGCGAACTCGGGAGAATCCTGATTGAACTTGATCTCCTCGATTTCCATCCGCAATTCGAGCATCTCTTCCAGAAACGCGGCCGGCATTTCTTTCATCTCGGCGGCGGTGGGGCCACCCTGTAATTGAAGGAGATACTCGGCCCGGCGGAAAGGATCGCGCAGAACCGTGTACGCTTCATTTAGCCCGGCCGAAAGTTCCATGCTGGCCCGCTGTTCGAGATCCCCGGCCGATTGGTAAAAGTCCGGATGCACCTCCCGGCTTCGGGCGAGGTACTGCCGTTCGATGTCCGCATCGGTCAAGGAAAAACGCCTCGGCAGGCCGAGGCGCTCGAAATGGTCCATCTGCAGGATCTCTGTAGCTCAAAAACGCGCCGGTGGCGACAGACCAGAGGTCTGTCGCCACCGGGGCCCATCGAATTACATCGAGAACGAGCTACCGCAACCGCAGGTGCCCTTGGCTTGCGGGTTCGTGATGCTGAAGCCGCGCTTGTTCAGGTCATCATGAAAATCGACCGTGATGCCGCCCAAGTAGAGCAAGCTTCGCTTGTCGACGACGACTTCGATTCCGTGCATCTCGAAGACTTCGTCGAGCTTCGGGTTCATGACCGGGTCGAGATCAAGCTTGTGCTGGAAGCCCGAGCAACCGCCGCCAACGACGCGCATGCGAAGGTAAAGCTTCTCGGCCACACCGGCTGCCTGCTGCTCAGCGACGATGCGCCGAACTTCCGAGGCGGCCTTTTCCGTCACATGCAAAGCCGGTGCTTCCGGCTTGGCGGTTTCGGTCTTGATTCCGAGAGCGACGGGTTCCATAACGGCGGTTGACATATGACAAACTCCTCAGGTTAAAGGTTGTATCAAGTTCGTTCATTCATCAATGGACTTCAGACTCCGACCACTTCGCCTTTTTCGGCATGAACCGATTGCTTTTCGTTGTAGTTCTTGACGGCCGCCTTGATCGCGTCCTCGGCGAGAACCGAGCAGTGGACCTTCACCGGCGGCAGGGCCAGTTCTTCGACGATCTGGACGTTGCGAATTTCCATTGCTTCATCGACCGTCTTGCCCTTGAGCCACTCGGTGGCCAGGCTGCTCGACGCGATCGCGCTGCCGCAGCCGAAGGTCTTGAACTTGGCGTCCTCGATGACGCCGGTGTCCGGATTGACCCGGATCTGCAGCTTCATTACGTCGCCGCACTCGGGGGCACCGACCAGCCCCGTGCCGACGTTCGGATCGCCCTGGCTGAAGCTTCCCACGTTCCGCGGGTTGCTGTAATGGTCGAGGATGGCATTGCTGTATGGCATTATATGCTCCTATCAATCAAGTCTGAATGAGGTCGATCAGTCAAGTCTTGGTGGCGACAAGCTTCCAGCTTGTCGACATCCAATCCGACAATCTGGAAGCTTGTCGCCACGAAATCAATGGGCGGCCCACTGGACGGTCTTCAGGTCGATCCCAGCCTGGGCCATTTCGTAAAGCGGGCTCATTTCGCGGAGACGGTTGACTTCGCGAACGACGAGATCGATCACGAAATCGACTTCCTCTTCCGTGGTGAATCGGCCGACGCCGAAGCGGATACTTGAGTGGGCCAGTTCATCGCCGACACCCAAGGCCCGAAGCACGTAGCTCGGTTCGAGGCTCGCACTCGTGCAAGCCGAACCAGATGATACGGCCACATCCTTGATGCCCATCATCAGCCCTTCGCCTTCGACATAGGCGAAACTGATATTCGCGTTGCCAGGAAGGCGCTGGGTCGGGTGGCCGTTCAGGTACGACTCGGGCAATTGATCCATGATGCCGCTGCGAAGGCGTTCCCGCAGTCGCGTCGTCTTCTTACTTTCCTCGGCCATTTCCTTGCGAGCGATTTCGCACGCTTTGCCGAAGCCGACGATCATTGGCACGGGCAGCGTGCCGGATCGCATACCACGCTCGTGGCCGCCGCCGTCGATGATCGGTTCGAGCCGTACGCGCGGGTCTTTCTTGCGGACGTACAAGGCTCCGATCCCCTTCGGGCCATAAAGTTTGTGGGCCGTCATGCTGAGCAGGTCGATGCCCATTTCCTCGACGTCGATTGGCAGCTTGCCGACCGATTGTACCGCGTCGGTGTGGAACAGGACGCCCTTTTCCTTGCAAACTTTGCCGATCTCGCGGATCGGTTGAAGTGAACCGATCTCGTTGTTCGAAGCCATGATGCTGACGAGGATCGTCTTGTCGGTCATCGCCTCGCGAACTTGCTGAGCGGTCACCTGACCCAATGGATCGACCGGCAACACCGTAACCTGGAAACCATCGCGTTCGAGCCGTTTGCAGGGGTCGAGCACGGCCTTGTGCTCGGTCGCCTGCGTGATAATGTGGTTGCCTTTTTTCTTGTACATGGCGGCCGCGCCTTTGAGAGCGAGGTTGTTGCTCTCGGTCGCGCCGCTGGTGATGATCATCTCTTTCGCGCCGGCACCAATCAAAGCGGCAAGTTGCTCGCGGGCTTCCTCGACGGCGGCTTCCGCTTCCCAGCCGAACGCGTGGTTGCGGCTCGCGGAGTTTCCATAATGTTCCGTGAAATAGGGCAACATCGCCTCGACCACCCGCGGATCGGTCCGCGTGGTCGCATTGTTGTCCATGTAAACAGGCAGCTTCAACATGATCGGCCTCACTCCGGGTCCCCGTCAGTTAGCGGGAACCAATGTTTCAACTCCGCTGGTATAAGTCTCGCGGAGATTCAGGGTCGAAAGAATCGGCTGGAACGTCGTCGTCGGCAGCGCGCTTTGGAAAAGTTCAGCAATCGTGACGGCTCGCAGCATGTCCAGGATGCGACGATGGAGTTCGCCGATCGGCCCACGGATCGGGCAAATGTTCGAAACGACACATTCTTCTTCGCTCTCGCCCTCGGCCTCACCATGCGAATGGTTGTTGCAATTCGCCACGCGGAAACCGTCTTCCAGACTTTCGAGTAACTCGGCCAACGTTATATCATCCGCGGCTCGCTGCAGAACATAACCACCGTTGACACCCCGATGACTGGTCACGAAACCCTTTTGGCAAAGTTCCTTCAGGATATTGGCGATGAACGCCCGGCTGATCCCAAAGCTCTCGGCGATCGTCCGGGCACAGCCCCCTTCCGGGTGGGTGTGCAGATACGAAAGAATCAGGAGTGCGTAGTCGGTCTTCCGGCTCAGCAGTGTCATAGTCTCCCGCCTTTCTTGGCCGACAAACGAAAGAGCATTGAATCTAATCTATTTATAGGAATGGTATAGAAGTGGTCAAGTACTATTTAGAGAGAGTGGTGTGGGAAAAGGAGGAACTGAATCGTAAAACGAGTTGAACAAGCAAGTTATGGAATGTCCGTTCATTCCGCCCAGATTGACGAAGAGTCACCGAATGACGAGGTCAGCTGGAAGCAAACATTTTTGTCGCTTTCTGAAACCACTAAAGCGTCCAAGCGGCCGAAACCAAGTCCAAGGGCCGGCACGCCTGCCGATTTTTTTTTACTGGTGTGGACATTTTAGGACATTTTGTGACACGTGTCGGAAATTCGGGCGCCTAGGTGGGTTGTGGGGCATCGGAATTGATGCTCAGAAGGGAATTGACCCGAGATCTCTGGAGCGTAGGATCGATTTGGGGACTATTCAATCTTCAATTTCAACGGTGCGGGATAGACGGCCCAGGTGCTTGCGTAAGTCGCTTCGAGATCGACGTTAATGTACCGATCCGGCCAAAGGAACAATGGCATCGCGGGCAGAGACTCCCCCAACGCAATGGGTTCCACGTATGCCTTGATAGTCTTGTCTTTGTTGGCGCCCGCGTAGGAAACCAGCGTCAACTCTTTCTCTTGGCGAAACTCAGATTCGCCATTCTGGAATTCGGTACAAACCGCATGATAAATTCCCAATGGATCGCGTGGTGTGGGAGCAAAAAGATCGATCACCAAGACGTTCACGCTTTGTTGGATAAGACCAACCGTCTTTTGGACGAATTTCCGGAGCCGTGCTTGACTCGATTTGTTGCCCGGCGACACGATCTCGATAACCGATATCAGGTCGCCTTCAACTTTGCGAATCGCCACGAGATCTTTTCTGGCGAGGTATCCTCGGTCTCAGCGTCCCACCTAAATCGTGCATTAGGCTCTGTCGGGAAAGTTGCCTCCACAAAATCATCCGGGAAACTTCCCTCAACATATAGTTCGCCAATGGCGTAGAGACCTTGCGGGAGTTGACCAGCATTTAGCCAATTGCAGATTGCACCGACCCATTGTTGGTGAAACCAGTGAAACATGCCTTCACTTCCACGCGACCAGTCGTGAATTGGCATGGTGGTTTCCTTTTGGGTCTTTGATCCATTCACCAGTATACCATCCCAACAAAAAAAATGGACGCGGCTATTTCTAGCCGCGTCCTTTTCATTTGCGATCATAAACGAATCGGCTAGCTTACCGGTTCGCCACGTCCTCGTTGCCCGTCTGGTTCGACGGGGCGATCGTCACCTTGAGCGGTTCGATCCAGTTCTTGTGGTCGGCGTTGTAGTAGAGGTAGCCGCGGCTGGCGGGGCCGGTGTAGTCGCCTGGGACCTCGGCGATGAGGCCGAAGGACAGGTCGATCTTCTGGCTCGGTTTCAGGGACCGCCAGTAGAGAACCAGTTCCCGACCGCGAATCTCGTAGTAGCTGATCACGCCATCCTCGCGGAGCTTCGTGAGTTCCTTGAGGTCGGCCGGCAACCGGCAACCGCCCGGGATGCCAACGATGGCGACGGCCATGCCGTGGTCGGTGGTCAGCTTGTTCTTCAGCGACACGTCGACACGGACCGACTCGCCTTCAACCATCTGATTGCGATCGAGCTTGGTGGCCAATTCGACGGCACATTTCTCGGCACTGACCGGCTTGGACGTGCTGCACGACCAGGACAGTGAGAACGGGTAGGCTTCCTTGGTCGTGATCTCGACCTTGGCCTCGTTCGCACCGGACTTGAAGATCTCTTCCGGGTTGTCGATGTCGAGGGTGATAACTTCGAGATCCTTCTCGGTGAAGGCCTTCTTGAAAGTCTTGCCGTTGATGGTCAAGCGAACCTCGCCCGCCTCGGCCGGCTTGCGGCTTTCCTTCGTGAAGGCGATCAAGGCCTTCAGGGCAAGGATCGTCGATTGCGTGGAACCAAACCCACCGTGTCCGCCGCGTTGCTGGCTAATCCACTTGGTCGTTTCTTTCACGGGAGCGATGTAACGGGTCTTTTCGCCACTGCGAAGCATGGCGAGCACCGTGATGGAAGTCGTTTCGACCACGAGATCGCGTCCGCCGGAGCGTGTGATGCTGGTCCTGGCCCCTTCGACCGCGCCCTTCTTCAGGTGATCCTCGACGATGCGATCGAGAATGGCGATGGCGGCATCCCGGTTCGCCTTGGTCGGCCGCAGGAGCAGCGTGTTGGCCAGCAAAGCTTGGAAGTACGGGTCGTCCTTGGCTTCCGGATGATCGAACGCCTGTTTCTTGAGAGCGATGATTTCCTGGGTGAGATCCATCCCTTCTTTGTCTTCCGGGTCACTTTCAACCAGCGCCCAGACGATGAAAGCGTTGGTGATGTGTTCGGGGGCACCACCGAACGAGTCGAGGGCGCGGGGATTGCGTTTGAAGCCGCCTTTGCCGTCGCGCTGAGCGAGCAGGTACTGCTGGGTGCGCTTGATCATCTCGGCATCGACCGGGTAGACCTTGGCGAGATCCTTGAACTGGAGCAGGCCGTAAGCGGTCAGGGCTTGATGCTGTTGATCCATCTGGCCGAACCACTCGAAGCCGCGGCGTCCCTCGGCACCCGATTGAGGACATTCGAAGGAGAGCAGTTTCGCGTAACCCCGTTCGAGGAGGCCCTTGGCTCGCTGCGTCACTTCCGGCTTGGCCTGATCGCTCGTCTTCAGGTAGTCGAGGATCAGCAAGTTCGGGTAGTTGCTCGTGGATGTTTGCTCGAAGCAACCGCACGGTTCGCGGAGCAGGCCTTCGAGGCCCGATTGCAGATCGGCCAGGGTCGTCGGATAGACGTTGACCTGAACTTTCAGCGTCCCCTTGACGATTTGGGGCAGGGTGAAGGTCGCGTTCGCTGACTTCTCCAGCAGATCGCTGACGGCACCCGTGGCCGGGAAGCCATCGGGGACGATGCGGAAGACGCGGCGGATTTCGTCGTCGTTTTCCATCGGGTCGCTGGTGCCGATAACATGCAAGCTCGCCTCGCCCTGTTTCAGCGTCGGGTGGAAGGAGACCATCTTGCGGCCCTTCTGATTGGCGGTCAGTTCGAGCCAATCTTGGAAGGTGCCGTCTTTCGTCTTGATCGCGGGATCAGAGAACGAAAGGCCGGTCGGCGTGACCTTAAAAGTCACGGCCCGGCGAACATCGGAATCGTTGACGATCCGGACCGGAACGTCGATGCGATCGCTCGCGGTGACTTCGATCGGCAATTTCGGATCGACGGTGAATGGCTTGCGCGCCTCAATGTGCGTCGCCATTGAGCCGATGCGGCCGTCGAGCGTGTGCCCGGCGATCAGCACCTGGTAGCGGGTGATCGAATCGGACAACTGGAACTGAAGGTCGGCCCGGCCCGATTCCGGCAGAACCAATACGGGATGCCAGTAGACCGTTTCCGTGAAGTCGTCGCGGACCTTCGAGTTTTCGTCCCGTTTCTTGAAGCTGAACTCGCGGACGGCGAAGCCGGGCGACTCCTCGATCTGCATCAGTTGCCGTTGAAGCACTTCATCGAAAGCCTGTTCCCGCTCCTTCATCGCACGGGCCGCGACGGGACCCGCAAACGGTTTACCAGTGGGTGCCATGGCGAAGCCATTCTTTGCTTCCTGGAGTTTCCGGAGTTGTTCCGGCAGGTTCTGCCGCTTCATTTCGTAGCGTTCGAGGGCGGCGATTCGCACACGATTGTCCGCGAGAACCTTCTTCTGGGCCTCGGAAGCCTTGACATCGCGAAGAGCGTTGTTCGCCAAGCCCATCCGATCGAATTTGGCTTTCTCCGCTGCATCCTTATCGCCCTTTTCCGCCTTGGCGGCACGCTCCAGCCGCATCGCGGGGTCGGCATTTCGACGATTAATTTGCTTGTCGTCGTCGAGATTCTGGTTGAACTTGCCCTTCAACAGTCCAGGTCGAGGAGGCATGCCCGGCGGGACGGGGCGCGGATTCAGGGCACCCTTGGCACCAAATCCGCCACCGCCCAATACCGATGCTTCCATTTGGGGAACGAGGCCACCTTGGCCTGGATCAAAGGGATGGGCCGCTAGATCAGGGTGCCTTTCCATGTTGGCATCCAATAGCTCTTGTTCCACGTAGCCATCCGGCACGAGCAGATTTTGGTTCCGCATCGTCAATTCTTTACGGGCATCGCCAGCCCGGTCCGTTGTGACGGTCGTGAACAGGGCACCGGCACAGAGGACGAAGCAACCGGCGGCAGTCGCGATGTAGGCCATTGACGAGTTGCCGCGGCGCACCACTCCAATCATGACACAGACGCTGGCGATCAAGAGCATGCCGATGCAGAAGCGAACTAGCGGCGTGAAGCGGGCCTTCGTGCCGGCCTTTTCGTCCTGAATCAATTTGGCCTGGGCGTCCTGATGGCGAGTTCGAGCAGCCAATCGCTTGGCCTCGAGTTCTTTCGTTGTCTTCTGAACGTCTTGGAATTCACTCTGAACCAGGAGATTCGTATTCATCGCTTCGGACATGCGAGCCAGTGAGGTCTCGAGTCGGGGCGTATATTCCGACAGGATCTTTTCTTCCTCCTGACGAAACGTCTCAATCGGTGCCTGGGCTTTCTGCCCGTTCGAAACGAGCATCCGTTCGACTTCCTCGCGATGGCGGGGGTCGGGACGGTTGATGTGCTGTTCCGCGAAGCGGCGCCAGCCCTGCGTGCCGAGCAGCAAATCGAGAGCGACGGCGGCCTTCTCTTTGTCACCCAGCAGGAAGTCGGCATGTTCCAAATCCTCCGGCTTGTTCACTTCGCTGGCGAGGAGGAAGTGGCTCGGCATCTGCCGGCCGGTCTTCTCGTCGGCCATCGTCAGCACGCTTTGGTTGACGACGGCAACCATCAAGATTGCCGGGACGGGCTTTTCGTTCTCGTTCATGGCCAGCACGTCGAGACTGACTCGTGAGCCTGGATTGTAGCGGGTCTTGTCGGGAACGACGTTCAAGAGGAGCGACTGGGCCGGCTTGTGGTAGACGAGCCGTTCAGCGACTGCGTCAAGCTTGGCGATCTTCCCTTCCTCGGCCGCTTGCTCCTCGAACACGGTAACTCGCGTGACGCCGCCGACCGTGGTGCGCGGTTGCAGATTCACGATGGTCGGCTTACCTGCTTCAACAACGATGCGTTGATGATCGACAAGCTGGCCGCGAGCATAGGCCCCGACGACGAGCGTCTTGCTCGCTTTGGGAGTTTGCAATTGCATGCGGATCGGTTGATCGGCATTGGTGACCGGATCGAGCGATGTGAGGACGACACCGTCTGCCTTCGCCTTCGGCAATTCGAATCCGGTCGGCAAGCCGGTGGTGAGCGTGCTGGTGCCGGCCATTCCACCCAGGCCGATGCTGGATGCGATGGTGGCATACGTCGCAGTTGTCTTGATGACTGGTTCGAGAATGCCCAGCGGCTTCTGCACCTTCAGGTAGTAGGTCTTGCCCGCGACCGGCTTGAAGGTGACGACGCCCTGGCCGCGATTGACGCCTGGCAGATCGGCATCGGTCAGCGTGGCTACCTCGGCGACGACTTTACGGCCGTCAGTGATGTAGCCTTTCACGTCGGCCGGCTTGCCCTTGGGCGTCGTGGCCTGGAAGTAGACCCGGTTCTCGACCCCTTCAATGAGGTAGCCGCCTTCGGGGAAGAACTCGACATTCAACTCCCGGCCGATCAGAGGCAGCGGCCGAATGATCGGCTCCGATTCGCCACCATCGGTGAACGTGACGGTGATCGAGCCCTCGCCCTTAGTCACTTTGGCGGGCACGGTCATCTTGAGACGGACCACGCCTTCGCCGTCGGTTTTGCCCGGATTGACCACTTCGACCCGTTGGCCATCCACGATCGCGAAGGCGGAGACCGCCGCTTTGTTTAGCTTGCCGCCCTGGGTGCGCGACGCGGTGCATCTGATCTGGATGACGTCGCCGGGGCCGTACGACTTTCCGTCGAATTCGAGCGTTTTATCGAACGTCTCCGGCTTGTATTCGATGACGTTGAACTTACGTGTTTCAAGAACAACTTCCTTGACGGAAGGCTGCCGGCGGACCTCGTCGAAGGTCGGCGTCACATCAACGACCGAGAGAACATATTCGCCACCCGGGGCATTGGCGGGAATGTCGAATACGCCGCAGCCAATGCCGCGTAGCGGCTTCTTGTTGGCACCTTGCAATTGTTGTTGTGGACCAGCATCGAGATAATTACGGGCAGTGTTGCGAAGTACCATGCCGTCCATAACGATCGGCTCGGGTTGCCCGCCTGGTTTGGTCATGCGGAACTCGATCATCATGTCCTTTTCGGGAGGCGTGAACGTGGCTCGATCGAGCGTCAGCGAGCGGAACCAGACTTTTTCACCCTGCTTATAAAGGGGCTTGTCGGTAGCGAGATGCGTGGTGAAGACCGGTCGCGCCAGCTTCACCTTCGCGTTGACGCTCGATTTTAGCGCGTTGTCGTGGGCGACGACTTCGAGCGTCAATTCGCTTTCCGGTTTGACCTTGTCCCAGAAGGAAACCGGCAATTTGATGGTCGGCGGCTCGCCGAAACGGCCTTTTCCAGATGCTTGCTGAGAATCGGAATAGACTTCCTTGCCCGCTTGATCGCGAACGGTCCAATCGACTTTGTGGGGGAGAGCCTGGATGCCGTTCCGCTGGTAAAGTTCAACGCGCCATTCGTTCGGGGCACCCGGTTGAGCTCGTTCGGGACCGGTGAGGCGAACGATGAACCCCTTACTCTCGACGGCCTTGCGGGCCTCGGCGAGCGCAACGTCGAAGTTCTTCTCGATCTCGGCGAATTCCTCGGTGGCCGAGTTCTCGATCCTGGCCGATTCAGCCCGGCGGACGTTGTAGGCCGTAACGTGTTTCTTTAGTTCCTTGTCGGCCTCATCGAAGTCCGCCTGGCTGCTGCGTGCCTGATCGGCCTGTTTTTGATCGTTGATCAAATCGCGGGCGGCGGGATAGCCGAAACCGACCACCACGGCCAGGGTCGAGCAGGCAACGGCCCAACCCATCCAGCGACGGGAGGCTGCGGGAGCCGGCGTGACGATTTTTGGACGCTTGGGGCCGTTGGCGCTCACCTTCACGGGCATCGGCTTGGCGGCAGCGCGAGCCGGCGGGGCCATGAATTGAACGCTCGGGAATTCCGACTTGGCGGCCTGGCCGAGCTGCGACTTCCACACTTCCGCTTGCTGGCGGAGCGTATCGGCATCGGAACTCTTGGCGAGGTATGCCTCGAGTTCGATCTCTTGCTCGCGGTCGAGCAAACCGTAAATCGAATCGAGCATCAGGGCCTGGAAGCGTTCGAATTCTGACAGTGTGCCCACTCCTCCCCGTCGGGCGCGGGGAAAATCGTTCTTTATGCAGTACGGATGAAAGTTCCTTTAGGGTCGCGGCGGCGACTTCAATGCAGCACTTTGCGGAGTTTCTGGAGGGCGGCACGCATCTGGGTTTTGACCGTGCCGACAGGGCTACTGCGGATAACGGCAATTTGCTCGTAAGTGAGGCCGCCGTTCTGCCGCATCAGGAAGACTTCTTTTTCTTCCTGTCGCAAGTCGAGGATCGCCTGGCGGAGACGGTCCAGGTCTTCGCGATCTTCGAGAGATTGTCCGGGCGCTGTTTCACGACCGACAAGCATGGCTTCTTCTCCCAGGAACGGTTTCGAGCGGCGGCTCCATGCCGAGCGTTGCATGTCCTTGGCAGCATTCAGACCGACTCGGAAGATCCAGGCCCGAAGGTTCAAGACTTCCGGCAGGCTCTCGCGGGATCGCCAGCATTTCACGAATGCTTCCTGAGCGGCATCCTGGGCGTCGTCGCGATTGCCGAGCAGATACATCAAGGTGCTAACGAGTTCGTCGCGGAGTTCGTTGAACGTACTAATCAACGACTCATCGGACGGGGGGATTCCCTCCACCCCCGAGGCCGGACAGGCTGTCGGACTCGCACCAAGAGTTTTCATGGTTCCTATCCATATGACGGGGCTCGCCGGGCATCCGATTGCCCGGTTCGAGAAAATTCTGCCAATCAATACCGAATCCGGCCGGCTTCCTCGTTGCCTGGGGACATGATCGCGATGGGTTCGGCACAGCTTCCCAGCCGGTTCTATCCCTATACTGACGCGATTCTCGCCAGTTTCCAACATGGAGTCAAGCGCGGCATGATGAACGCTCCGCTTTTGCCTTTCATTTCTTGATCTTGCTCAACTGCTCCTCCACGCTCTTTTGCCGATCCTTGAACGAGTGGCGGAGGCGGTTGACTTGGTTCTTGTAATCCTTGCCGGCTCCCGCGTCGACCTCGGCCAGGACCGGTTGAATCCTGGCTTCGAGCTCGTCGAGCCGTTTGATGAGTTTGTCGCTGCTGTAAACCTTCTTCATGATGTCAGCCATCTTCTCGTAATAAAGGGCCTTCCCTTTCGGAGTCGAGATCAACGCACGCGCGACCAGGCCCTGGAAGTCCGGGAGGATCGGCCCTGTTGACGCACCGAACATTTGATCCATTCCCGATGGGATGAAGGTGATCTTGTCGTGTCTCGGATCGTGGTAGATGCGGTAGTTGTTGCGGTTGAACGGGTAGCCGTCCCAGTCCCAGGTGATCGCTTCCAGCACGATAAAGGCGACAAACTTGTCAAGATCGAGGAGTTTCTCGAGTTTCTGAAAGCGTTGATCGTGGTTCTTCTCGTTGCAGGCGGCGGCCAACGCCTTAAGGTCGGCATACTCCTTGACGTCGTTCTTGCTTTTGATCAGTTGCAACGGCTGATCGATCTCGCGGAGGAAGCCGCCGTCGTAGAAATTGCCGTCGCTATTGTTGAAATGATGTTTGAGGAAGGAGGTGTCGTACCCCTCCTTCACGTAGTACAAGCCACGCCGTTTGCCATTGATGCTGACCACGGCATGGCCAATCCGCGAGGCCGGAACGCCGGCGGCCCGGAAGAGTTCGCCGCAAATCAGTTCGGAAAGATAGGAAGGATCTTGCACCGAATTCGACAGATGGAACTTGTCCATGCCGCGATAACGCTGGCCGTCGGTGAACTTGTCCATGTTCAGGGTCAGCCCCGGTTTTTCGTCGATGCTGCGAAAACTCCCGGCCGCACCTTTGAGGTGGATACCCACATCAGTCCCGACGACTTTATCGCCTTCTTTCAAGGTCGCCTTCACGTACTTGCGCGGCTCACGGCGTAGGAGGTCCATCTCTTTCTTGCCAATTTCAATTTCCAGTCGCAAGACGGTGCTGCCGTTGAAGAACTTGTCGCTCTCGTCCTCGGGTTTCTGGCCGTTCGCGGAATTGGGTAGCAAGAAGGAAATGGCACCGAACAGCAAGAAGAGCGGCAAACAGCGAAGCAGGCATCGATTCATGGTGAAACCCAGGAAACGGAAACCGATGGTGAAAGTTCCATTCTCGCATATTCTTTGGGAAGGGGAACGTTCAGTTGGGTAAAATTCTTGCGAGAGTCGGATTTCGGGAGGGTCGCAATTTGGCAGAAAGCTATGCCTCGATGAAGTACGCCGAAGAAAACCACGCCAAGGATTTACACCACGAAATGACGTGGCGATTCGCCGAAAGCGTTCCGCCGACAGCGTTGACTATCGACGGAGCGGGCGTGCATTGGCATTGCACGGCGAGGCGCGGCAGCAACTTCTGCTCGATCGCATGTTTTGACTCTAAAGGTCCAGAATTCCTGACCTCATTCAAACGAGATTCTGACGAAGCCGCCATAGGCCGGACGTCATCGCTAATCGATACGGTGAATGCGGTTGATGACTGGCTGCAAGGCCAACAACTCTCAGGGCTGTATCATAGATTTCACTTCGTCGATGACACCAAACGTGCACTGAAAAACATTCGAGACGACGTGCTTGCGTGTCTTCCGGATTTGGCCGCAATCGCACCAAGCGAACTCCAGCACCGCGGGTGCGATATTTATGATCTCTGGTTCATCGGTGCCGACCGATCTTGTCGAATCTCTTACTTTGGCAAAAACGAGTTCCCAGATGCGTTTTTCTACTGGGACAAGTGCGAACTTTTTCACTTCAAAGTTCGTGACCACAATCGCTTGGCGGATGTCTTGAACCTGTGGATATGTTTCCGAGTGATGCCATCCGTGATGCGAACAGACTTCCCTTGGATCGAGATTGGAGAACTTGCTGATTACTATGAGGGCGGTATCCCAATCGAAGGCGAATTCGTCAAGAGTTGGGATTCAATCGAGCGATTTTATGGTGAGATAAATGAGACGTTCGTTCTGCAGGTCCGCAAACTAATCGCAAAACTTCGCGAGAAGGGTCACGACAAGCTTCTTCGCGCCGGCCAGTCCATGTGGTCTCTGGTCGTGTCTCGCGCCAGGCGTCACGGTTTGAGACTGAACCAGCCGTCGATCACGTTCTGGTTTCTCGCAGAGGGCATGGACGTCTACATCAACATCAAGGAACCGAAGAAAATCACGTACGCAAAGATAGAATTCACGGCAGAGATTGAGGCCCTGTTGCAAACTCTCGAAGCAGAGGACATCGACTAATGAGAAACCCCTTCGCATTGCTCGTGGTCCTCGCCGGAACGCCTTCGTTCTTCGCGCAAGAACCCGCCAAATGGTCGCGCGAAGAAATCGAAAAACGCGTGGCCGAGATCCAAGCGGAAAAACGTAAAATGCCGCCGCCGGGACCGAAGTTTCCGTTCACGGCCGATGCCGCTCGGAAATATCAGCGCGACTACGCGGCCTGGCTCGGTTTGCCGGTCGAATGGAAGGACGAGCTCGGCTTTACCTTCGTATTGATTCCGCCCGGCGAATTTCGCATCGGTTCGACGAAGGACGAACCGGGCCATAGCGTGAGCGGCTACGATGAGACGCCGCAGCAGGTGACGCTGACGAAGCCGTTCTATCTCGCCAAGCACGAAACCTCCGTCGGCCAGTTTCGCCAATTCGTGAAGGCGAACGAGTATCGCACCGACATCGAGAAGACCGGCGGCGGCAATGCGCATGACGACAAGGCCGTATGGAAGCATCGGCCGGGAACCACCTGGCTGAAGCCGGGCTTCGCGGGTCCGTTTGAATTAAAGGAGGAGCATCCGGTCGTCCACGTCAGTCACACCGATAGCCGGGCGTTCTGCGCCTGGTTGCAAAAGAACGTGAAGACCAAAGGAGTCGTCATCGAACTACCGACCGAAGCCCAGTGGGAATGGGCCTGCCGGGCCGGTTCCGGCGAGCGATACTGGTGGGGCAAAGACGAGGACACGACGGGGAAAGTCGCCAACGTCGGCGAACGTTCCTTGAAGAAGGTGCAACCCGATTGGCCGCGGACGGTCATGAACATGGACGACGGCCACGCGTTTCTCGCGCCGGTGGGAAGCTATCAGGCCAACGCCTTCGGCCTGCACGATATGCTTGGCAACGTCTGGGAGTTTTGCTCCACACACTACGGGCTCTATCCCAAGGAACCCGCGACCGATCCGGGCGACCTCGATCCCAAACGGGGTTTTGCGGTGCGCGGCGGCGGTTGGAGCAACATCGCCGCAGATGTTCGTTGCGGCAGCCGCAACGCCGATCCGCCGCACTTTGGGCATAGCAACCTGGGATTCCGCGTGGCGATCCTGTTGCCCGTTCCGTAAGTCGTGAAGAAGATTGAACCACAGAGACACAGAGGCACAGAGAAACAAGAGAAAGTAGAGAGAGAGCGATGCACTTTAACGAAAATTGAGCGAAGGGATTCTCTCGATTTTATTCTCTGTGCCTCTGTGTCTCTGTAATTCAATCTTCTTTTAAGCGATCTTGACCGAGTAGAATGACTACACGACCCGCGACGGTGACCCCGCTCTAGGGCGAACTCCCGAGGACCCGAAAGTGAAACCGAAGTATTGATGGCCAAACCGCGTAAGACGCCGGATGTTCCCACGGTTACCTTTTGGGGCGCTGCCCGCACCGTCACCGGTTCGATGCATCAAGTCGAAGCGTGCGGGCAGAATCTGTTGCTCGACTGCGGCCTCTTTCAAGGCCGCCGGGAAGAGAGCCGCCGCCGTAATTGTTCGTTCCCCTTTCGACCGAAAGATATCGACGCGGTCATCCTCAGCCACGCCCACGTCGATCATTGCGGTAATCTGCCCCACCTCGTGAAGCAGGGCTTCATCGGCCCGATCTATTGCACCCCAGCGACCCGGGCACTTGCCGCCGTGATGCTCGGCGATGCCGCCAAGATCCAGATGGAGGACGCGGCCTATCTGAACAAGAAACGCCTGCGCGGCGAGCCCAAAATTGAACCGCTTTACGATAGCAAGGACGTCTTCCGCACCCTGTTGCGATTGCAGGCTGTGCCGTACGACACGCCGCTCGGCATCTCCGCGGGTATGCAAGCGACCTTCGTGGATGCCGGGCATTTGCTCGGTTCGGCGATGGTCAGTTTGCGAATGGATCTTCCCCAGGGCGAACGTCGCCTTACCTTTACGGGCGATCTCGGCCGCGATAGCATTCCGATTTTGCGAGATCCGGCTCCGGTGCCGATCGGTGATTTTCTGATCTCTGAAAGTACCTACGGCGGCCACACGCATGAGACGGTTGAGGAAACCAGCGAGCATTTAGGCGCGGTTGTAAAACGCACGGCCGATCGCGGCGGCAAGCTGATCATCCCGGCCTTCAGTGTCGGCCGCACGCAGTCGGTCATTTATTTTCTCCACCAACTGATGAAGGCCGGCCAATTGCCGGGTCTGCCCATCTACGTCGATAGCCCGATGGCCGTGCGGGCCACGGAGGTTTACAAGTCGCACCCCGAGTGTTTCGATCAAGAGACACTGCATTTGATGCAAACCTACCCGGATCTCTTCGGCGGCGAGCACGTCCGTTACGTCGAAAAGGTCCACGAAAGCATTGCCCTCAACGATCATCCCGGTCCGTGCATCATCATCTCCGCTAGCGGTATGTGCGAGGCGGGGCGGATTTTGCATCACCTCAAGCACAACGTCGAGAATCCGCGTTCGACCATTTTGATTGTCGGCTTTCAGGCACCGGATACGCTCGGTAGGCGTTTAGTGGAACGCCGGCCCTACCTACGCATTCTGGGACGGGAGTTTGCGTTGAAGGCCGAGGTGGTTGTTCTCAATGGTTTGTCGAGCCATGCGGATCACCCTGATCTGTTGCGTCGCTTGAGTCCACTCGTCGGCACCGCCAAGAAAGTGTGTTTGGTTCACGGCGAGATTGATCGAGCGACGCCGCTGGCGGAAGGATTGAGGCAAATCGGTTTTGCGGACGTGGAGATTCCCGATCGCGGAGAGCCGGTGGCGCTGTCGACATTTCATCCGAGCCCGACGCGCCAGCAAGGGAGAGCGTTCTCCCTTGCTGGCGCTTCGGGCTCGGATGTT
>JAIOQJ010000065.1 GCA_021413475.1 Planctomycetota bacterium
TCGACAACGGCGACCCGGGCGGCAAATCGCAATTCATCAGCACTGCCGCGACTGGATGGGCGGTGGCGGCGCTGTTGGAGACGTTTGGGAAGTAAGAACCGGATTTCCGGTGGCGGCAGACCTCTGGTCTGTCGGAAAAAAGCTGTGACGACAGACCACAGGTCATCGCTTGTTGGACCATTGATTCTGCAGTTTTTTCGACAGACCAGAGGTCTGTCGCCACCGGCAGGCTCACCTCGCCGCATAAACATGCGCCAACTCAATCAACGACCTTACATACGCCCCAGTTCCCCCCGCGTCCTTCGCGGCTGATTCCTTCTCGGCCCAGGCGGGGCCGGCGATGTCGAGATGGACCCAGGGGATCTTGTTCACGAACTGTTCCAGGAACTTTCCGCCGGTGATCGATCCGCCGTAACGCACGCCCGGCGCATTTTTGCAGTCGGCCACGTTGCTCTTGAGGGCTTCCTCGAAATCGCGATCCATCGGTAGTTGCCAGGCTCGTTCACCCGATTGGCGGATCGCGCCGAGAACCTTGCCAGCCCAGCCGTCGTCGTTGCTCATCAACCCCGCGATCTCGGTTCCAAGTGCAATCATGACGGCCCCGGTCAGCGTCGCCAGATCGACGATATGGCTTACCTTTTGCTCGGCTGCATAGGCTAACGCGTCGGCCAGGATGACGCGGCCTTCCGCATCGGTGTTCAGGATTTCGATCGTCTTGCCGTTGCGCGATTTGAGGACGTCGCCCAGCTTCACCGCGTAACCGCTCGGCATGTTCTCGACCAGCGGCATCACCGTCAGCAGATTGATCGGCAGCTTCAAACGGGCGATGGCCACCGTGGCGGCAAACGCCGCCGCGGCTCCCGCCATGTCGCATTTCATGTCGAGCATCTGGTCGTTGGTCTTTAGCGAGAGCCCGCCACTATCGAAAGTCACGCCTTTGCCGACGTAGGCGAGTGTCCCGGATCCGCCGCCGTTATAGCGCAGAATCGCCAAGCGAGCTGGTCGCGTGGAACCCTGGGCAATCCCGACGATCGCTCCCATTCCTTCCGCTTCCAGGCGGCGTTCGTCCCAGATTTCCACGTCGATCCCGGAACCGCGCGCGATCTCCGCAATCTGGGCGGCAAACGTCTCCGGGTAAAGATCGCAGGGAGGTGAATTGACCAGCGTGCGCGCCAGCGTCAGGGCATCACCCTCGATGGCCGCCCGGTTCACGGTGGCTTCAACATTGCGGCCGGCCGGGACGACGAGAATGATCTCATCCGGTGAAAATCGGCTCGGCTCGGTCTTGCGGACGCCGGGACCGTGCGAACCTTGGCGGGCCCCGACGCCGAATGCCAGAACGGATTGCTCGAACGTAACGCGCGGCGTTTCGGGAACGAGTAAGGCGACCCGTGTGACTTTGCGGCCTGTAATCCGGCGCACGGCCGAGGATGCCGCGTCGTGCAAGCTGGCCCTTGATGCTTCCTCGCTCTTGGCGAGACCCACCAGCAGCAATCGCTTCGCCTTGATCCCCGTCGGCGAATGAATCGCCAGCAGTTCGTTCGGCTTGGCCTGGAAGTCGCCCGCTTCGCGAATCTTGGCGATCGCGCCGCCCAGTTTCGCATCGAACGCCGACAGGGCAGGGGTGAGGGATCCTTCGAAGATACCGACCACCAGCCAGTCGGCTTCCACCTGGGAAGGGTCCGTGGTCGTGGAGGAGAGTCGAACCGGAACTGCACTCATGGATTACTCTTAACCGGAGCGGGTTTTTCAAATTCCAACGATGATTCTATTCGTTTGACGGTCGCCGCGTCCTCGATGCGGCGAGCCTTGACGAACTCGGCCGCTTCGGGACGGGGACAACAAAGAGCGTAGCGGAGAATCGCGTGGCGGACCAGAGGCGCGGCATGCGATTTCTTTTGGTCTTGGGCGATGATCAGCTTCGTGTGCTCCCACCATTGCCAGCGGCGGAGGTCTTCGATGGCCATGTCGGCCATGTCGCCTTGTTCCACGACAGCAGTGAGGGCTTCGAGTATGGCGGATCGACTGCCGGTCGGATTGCACGAATGATAAAAGCGGATCGTGCCAAGCGCGGCCAGCTTGTTTGAGAAAGCTTGCTTCGGATCGCGCAGGATCGTCCCCACCGTGGCCCAACCTTGTTCGGGCCGCAACTCGATCAAACCACCTAGCAGCCCGCTCAAGGCCGCGTTGCCGCGGTCGTCGTTGGCGTTGATGAACTTCAGTAGGAAGTCGGCATCTGCCTTCTCGCCGCAGGCACCGAGCAGATACGCGTAGATCCCCAGACGATCGGCGGGCGTCTTCGGGTCCTTCATCAGCTTGCGAAATTTATCGGGGGCGAGCTTGCGGGCCACGTCGGCAATTTCCTGGTCGGAAGCCTTGGCCAGTTCATGGAACGCATCGGCGGACACCTCGGCGTCGGCCGAATCGATATGCTTGAAGCAGAACTGCAACACGGCCGAGCGATCGCGATCTTCGATTCGGAGCGTTTCTTTCAGATAGTCGGCGATTGCGGTTCCTTGCGTCAAACGCGAATGCACGATGTCGAGCCGGCCGTTGATGAACTCGGCGAACATCAGATAACGCGGCGGATTCTTGGGATCGACCGGAATGTAAGCGGGAATGGTCAGCGTCTTCTGTTTTTCGATCGCGGGATCGTTGATGATGACCCGTTCAATTTGAAAATCGGTGCGGCCTTTTTCTCCGTCGAGCCGGGCGTTGTTTAAGGTTCCGAGGACGATGAATTTCGAGAGCTTCGCGGACTGCCGCATCGTGGGGCGCTGCTGGAAATTCGGATCGCAGATCGAGCAAGTTCGCCCTTGCGGAGCGAGAACAAGCATCACGATCGCCGTGAAGATGATAGTTGTTTTGCTCACTGACGTTCCTTCCTTGAAACCGTGTCGTGCGGAATTTTAGCCACGGATTGAACACAGATTAAACACGGATGAAATCCAGATCGTGATAATCCAATTCTTATCCGTGTTACATCTGTGTTTGATCCGTGGTTAAAATTCGGGCCTATTTTTTCGGCTCAGTCTTGATCGGCGTCCGTTCGAGTTCCAGGAGTTGCTCGATCTCGCCGACTCGTTCGGGGTCTTCGGCGCGGCGTTCCTTAATAAAGGCGGCGGCCTTGGTGTTGTCCTTCGGGGCATCGAGCGCGAAGCGGATGATGGATCGCTTCACGATCGGCACTTTGTGCGTTTCTTTGCCGTAGAGGCCAATGATCGTATCCATCAGTTCCCAGCGCTTCCAACGGCGGAGATCGTCGATCGGCAAGTCGGCGATGTCGCCCTGGTCGAGAAGCAATTTCATGGCATCAACGACCTGATCGGGGGGAATCACGTCGGGCCGATAGTCCCAGAAGAACCGAATCGCCCGCAGGGCGGCATAGCGGGCGAGAAATTCTTGCTTGCTATCCTGGAGGATATCGCAGATGTACTTCCAGCCTTCTTTGGGCGCGAGCATCACGTAGCCGGCCAGCATGCCGTCGATGCCGCTCGAAAATCGCTTCTTGGGATCTTGCAGCATCTCGCGAAGAAAGGCCGCGTGTTCCTTGGCGTTGCCGCAATGGCCGAGCATCGAACCGTACAAGCCGAAACGCGACGGAGATGTGTTCGGATCCTTTAGCCACTTGGTGACCGTCGCGGCAGGGAGCTTGGAGGCAATCGCTTGCAGGTCTTTGTATTCCGCGACTGCGAACTCCGCGAACGCATCCTGCGCGATGGCCGCTTCCGGGGAGTCGAGATAATCGAAGAAGTACTTCAATCGAGAAGCCGGGT
>JAIOQJ010000066.1 GCA_021413475.1 Planctomycetota bacterium
CGTCGCCCACCACGATGTTGGCGGGGAGCGTGGAATAGTCCCAATCTCCGGTGAGCTCGGCGAAACCCATGGCGTTAATTCAACCCAATCTTCGCGAGTAAGTCCAAAAGAACGACATCGGAACTGAAATGCGATTGCGCAATTTCCTTCGCAGCGGCCGCATGATACGCGTAGTCGGCTTCAACGACCTTCATGGCCTCCACGGCCTGGTCGAGAGTGGAAAAAGCAAAGAGCCCTTTGCCGGTCGGGATCAATTCAGAAAAGCCGGTGTCCTGCACCACGACAGGTCGGCCGGCGGCAAGATAGCAGGCGGAACGGCAGCTGAACCACCCGCTCCGCGTGGCGACGTATAAATTCTTAGCCACGCTGAATTCGCCGCGCGAGCTTTCGACGTAGTTTCGGTATTCGTCCGCCGTGCCGCTGACGGCGTGAGAGTCGACGACCGACCATCCCAGCTTCGTCCACGACTCGCGCGGAACGTCGTCCCCGCCGGTCGCAATTTCCAGAGGCGGCGCGACTCGCTGCGGCAACGATTCAACCTTCGTAAATTCCAACTCCTTCGTGCCGTAGATGATCCCCCCGTATTCGATCGATTTACGAAAGTTGTTCCAGGTCATCACCGTCGTCCATTTTTCGCCCGGCGGATGGGCGTGCCAGCGGTCCATCACCACCGGCGGCCGGGTTGGCTTCCATGGGAGTCCCATCAAGGGCAACTTGCAGTCGCCGAATCCGATGCGCTCGGCGTACGACAGAAAGTGATCGTGTGCGCGATACCCGTGCGAACCCTGCCAGCCGGGGTTCGCATCCCATTTCGGATAGTTCACAAAATGGTTCCATCCCGGATCGGAATCGATCAGAACCTTCCGCCTGCGGAGAGATGCCGTACGTTATGCCGTTGGAATTGCGGAAATGCCATCGGCTGCCGAGCTTTGGCGATAAGGCTCCAAGGGATTCGGCGAGAAACCGGACGGAATATTCGCAATCGGTGCCGTAGGCTCGTTTGATCGGGTCGTAGACTTGGCCGCCGGTATCTTCAAGGTAGTAGACTTCGAAGCCGAGGTTTTCGAGCCCCAACGCGTACTGCGCGTAATCCCAAGCCACTCCGCCGACGGGATAAGTGGCGATCATTCCGGTCACGATCGCGCGCATGGTTAAGGCTCTTTTACGTCGCCGGCGGGCTTAGTAATGGTAACGCGATGCCGCCGGGTGGGGCCAGTCTGGGGCGTCCCAGTCCTTGGCGTCCTGCCAGTCAGCGTGTCCGTCGGCGTATACAACGTTGCCGCCTTTTACGCCGTGGTTCTGGTTGGGATTGACGGTCATCGTGGGATTCACGTCCAAATCCCAAGCAAGCGGTGCGTCCTTAATGCGGGTGAGGATCGGACCGTATTCCGGCGCCCAGTAGGGACTGTAAAAGTCGTAACTGCAGCGCGCGGAGTTGGGCAGTACGAAATCGGCATTGGTGATGTCATGTTGGCGATCGTCGGCGTCCGAGGGGCAATGGAACGTACCGGCCGCCCGGGCGTCCTGCTTGAAGAATTCGACCATCACATAGTTGATCTCGTTATATGCCGCCCCCTGGCTGCTGATTCCTATTGGATTGGAATTGGGCAGGCGGTCTCGAAAATCGTTGGCGTACATCCGCATTCCCTGGCCGATCGTCCGCAGGTTGGCCAGGCAGTTGGTCTTGTTCGCCTGCTCGCGGGCTTTGTTCAGCGACGGCAGCAAGATACTGATCAGGAGAGCAATGATCCCGATCACCACCAGCAATTCGACCAGCGTGAAAGCCGTCTTATGTTTCAATTTGCGTCCAAGTCTCACGGTGCACCTTGTTTCGATAAAAAATCAGTCCAATTCCAATACAGGTTGCAGTTCGGCTTCGGGTTTCTCTTCGGGGGCTTCGGTGACGCCATCAACCACGACAGCCGACACTTTCGAAGGATCGCCTTGCAAACCCGAATGCTTACTGGCAACCCCGAGCAGACACGCCACGGCCCAGAAGCACCGGCGTCGTGAGAAGATCAGGGTGACGATCATCAAAGCCAGGCCCAGGCCGGCGGCGATTGCCAGGCGCGATCCGATCGTCGTCGCCGAGATGAGCAGAACGCAAGCCAAGCCCGCCAACACGACTTTGCTGAGCCGGGTCAGCACCAGATTGACCTTGGCCCGCGTGAAACATTGGTTGGATCCCAACTCTTCGGTCGCAGTTCTGATCTCGATATTCAGCCAGCGATCGCCCGTGAGGTATAAGTCAGTATTCGACCACTCTTCGTCAAATACGCCCGGCCATTGAAGGCTTACTGCTTCATTCGCCACGTGCTTGAGCAAGGAGGCGCGGCCGATTCCGTCCATGCTGTTCCAGTGAATGTCTTTGCGAAGTATTCCCTTGGAGACCAGCGGCAGGGGCGACCAGCGTAGCAACGACTGCACAGGAATTTTCGGCGCCGTCAATCGGCCGTAGTACCGGTGCGTTGCCCGGACGATCGGCTGTAAAAGATGCATCGCGAACACCAGCGGCCGGCACCACTTGGGCGCTTCGGTCGGCAGTTTGACCGACAGGCTTGCCCGAAGCGTGGCCACCAGCGTGAGCATCCACATCAAAGCTGCGGCCACTCCCAGCAGCCGGTGGCCGGGCGACAGAAGCGCCAAACTCAGCGCGACCAAATGCCACTCGAGCAATGCCGGATAGCCCCACAGGCTATAGCTATTTCGCGTGTAAATCGTTTGAAACAATCCGGTGCCGAATTGTCCGTGGAAAACCTTCGGCTCGTGGACGGCCAATCCGACCGAACCCTCGCCATAGATAATTCCGTTCCACATCGAATTGCCGAGCATGTTGAAGCGTTTGGGATGCTTATAGAGCAACATCGCCTCGGATCGACCGTACCCTTTTTGCTGCTTGAAGTAGGCCCGCACGCTCGTTCGACGGTGGTGCCATACGACTGCGCCGGCGGCGAATCCGATTTCGAAACCCGCCTCGAGCAATCGCCAACAGATGTCCACGTCGTCGCCCGCCTGGCGGAACTGCGGATCGAATCCGCCCAGATTAAGCAGGACGTCGCGCCGAAATGCCATGTTGCAGCCGGGGACGTGCTCGGCGCGTTGATCGCTGAACAGTACGTGGCTCGGCCCGCCGGGGCTGGCGGCGACGCACTGGGCCGTCCACGAATCGCTCGGCGGCGGGATGTTCGGTCCGCCGATCGCCGCGACGTTCTGTCGCCTCATCGCGGAGATCAGATATCCCAGCCAATCCGGATCCGCGACGCAATCCGAATCGGTATACGCGACGATATCACCGGTGGCGGCCATGGCGCCGACGTTACGGGCGACACTCAGGCCGCGGTTTTCCTGCACCGTGGTGTGGACCCGCGGAAATTCAGCGGCGATTTGCTGCGTTTCATCCGTCGAGCCGTCGTCAACGAGAATGACTTCGTAGTTCGGGTAGTTCAGTTTTTCCAGGGATTGGAGGCATTCCCGCAGCGTGTGCGCGCCGTTGTACGAGCACACCACCACCGAAACGCGCGGCGATTGCTCCTCCACTAAGTGGGGAACCTCCTTCCACACTTTTCGAAGCACGTCGGCCGCGGGCTTGAGCGTGCGATCGCGTCGGGCGATCCCGAAGGCCCAGTTCGTCACCTCGTGCCCGCCGGTGAACCATTCGTCGGTGTATGAAAAGACGAACGACCCTGCCAAGCCGTGCTGGTAGACGCTTTCAATATGCTGGCCGAGCAGTTCGGCTTGGCGCTGCGTCCCTTTTCGAATCGAATCGACCCCGAACTCTCCGAGAATGATCGGCCGATTGCCCGCAAAATGTTGCAGGCGATCCAAGTACGCACGGAGCGAGACATCGCTTTCCAAATACAAGTTGAAGCAGAGAAAATCGCTGTGCTCGGACGTGAGGAATTCGGTCGACGGATAATTGGTGAACGTCGCCAGGCAACCCGGCGCGGCCTGCTTGACCGAATCAATCAACTCATCAACAAACCGGCCGACCATCTGCCGGCCGTAGTACCGGACGATGTCCGGCGGAACTTCGTTCACCACGCTGATTCCGAAGAGCGCGGGATGATCGCCTAGTTCCATCGCGGCGTTGTGAATGCGGGTACGGGCCTCCTGCTGCGTGGCGATGTCTTCAAAAAAGCATCGGTGCTTTTGCCAGGGAACATCCACCAGAACGCGCAGATCAAATTCGTGTGCGAGATCAAGAAAGTTCCGATTCGGCACATGATAAAGGCGCAGGGAATTGGCTCCGAGATTCCGGATTTGCTCAAAATCAATGCGACACTGTTCGCTCGCCGGCAGATAATGCCCGTCATCCCTGGGCTTGAACGGCCCGTAAGTCATTCCCTTGAGGTACCATTTTTCTGTACCCGATCGGAAGAACTTACCGACCGCTTCGACTCGCGCGGAGGCACGCCCGTTGGGTTCCTGCCGCATGAAGTTGAGGACGGATTCGAAGCGGCCAAGCTTCAAAGGTCCGGTCATCAATTGGCCGTTGCCCCGCAAAAACATTTCCAATTCTCCCAAACGCCTGGCCGTCCAAGACTTAAATTTCAGATTTCGGACTTCAGTTGGAATTCCCCGGCCCGTGTTCGCGCACAACAAACCCGCTCAAACAACGCCGCTGAAAACTGCCCTTTTGAGGTGGGGATTATGACTATTTAGGATGAGAGAATGGTTAGAATTGCATTTAACAAGGGTTGTTGCATTCCGCCAAGATTGCGTCAAACCCCGTTTATTCTAAATTTAGGGGCATCTCAGGTGCCGAAGTTCAATCGGTGATTCGGCGGATAATACAAACTGCTCGAAATCGTCAAATTGAACTCTCGCTCGACGGGGTCCTCTCATCCGATAACGAGAAAAACCCTTCGACTATGGGTCGAAGGGCCGAGTATTCCGTGAAATCGGGGTGACAAGATTTGAACTTGCGACCTCTTCGTCCCGAACGAAGCGCTCTACCAAGCTGAGCTACACCCCGGCGTGCTGCCGCCGAATTCGAACTCGACAGTGTAGCGGCGAGGGCGGCTCTTGCAAGCGATCCTAATCCGCGACGGCCTTCGTTCCTTCAACGGCCTACTGCCGGCTC
>JAIOQJ010000326.1 GCA_021413475.1 Planctomycetota bacterium
ATCTTTGAACAGTTTATACTCAATCGAATCGACCAACGCCAGCCATGACGCTTCGATGACGTTTTCGCTGACGCCGACGGTGCCCCAGACGTCATTCGCGTCGCGGGATTCGATGATGACGCGGACCCGGGCGGCGGTGCCGGCTTTGGCGTTGACGACGCGGACCTTGTAGTCGGCCAGTTGCACTTCGCCCAACCTCGGGAAGAGCGGCAGCAACGCTTTGCGCAAGGCGCTGTCGAGGGCGTTCACCGGGCCGTCGCCTTCGCTGACGGTGTGCTGGGTCTGCTCGCCGACGCGAAGTTTCACTGTCGCTTCGGTGCTCGGTTGACCATTGGGTCCTTGCTCGATGTTCACGCGATACGCGATCCGTTCGAACCAGGGCGTGTATTGACCGATGGTCTTCTTCACCAGGATGTCGAACGACGCCTCTGCGGCTTCGAACTCGTACCCGGCGTTTTCGAGGTCCTGCACCTGGGTGAGGATTTTCGCCATCACCGCCTTGTCGGTGTTGATGTCGTACTTCGTCGTCTTGGCGAGGATCGTCGATTGGCCGGAAAGCTCGCTGACGAGGATTCGGCGTTCGTTACCGATGATCGACGGATCGACGTGTTCGTAACTCACGGGATTGCGGGCGACGGCGTGCGTGTGCATCCCGCCCTTATGGGCAAAGGCACTGGCACCGACGAACGGCTGGCCCGAGCGCTGGGTGAGATTGGCGATCTCGTAAAAGTAGCGCGATGCCTCCGTGAGCCGTTTCAGGCTGCCGGGTTGCAGGACCTCGCGGTTGTACTTGATGGCCAAGTTGGCGATGACGCTGCAGAGATCGACGTTGCCGCACCGCTCGCCGATGCCATTCATCGTCCCTTGAACCTGCGATGCCCCCTGAACCACCGCCGCGAGGGTGTTGGCGACCGCCAGTTCGCAATCGTTGTGGCAGTGGATGCCGATCTCGCATTTCAGAGCCTTACGGACCGCGGCCACGCGCTCGGCGATCTGCTCCGGCATCGTGCCGCCGTTGGTGTCGCAGAGAATGACGACCGACGCCCCCGCCGACTCGGCGGCCTTCAGGGTCATGAGGGCGTATTCCGGGTTGGCCTTGAAGCCGTCGAAAAAATGCTCGGCATCGTAGAACACTTCGCGTCCGACGCTATTGCAATAAGCGACGGAGTCGGCGATCATTTTCAGATTCTCGTCGAGGCTGGTGCCGAGGATGTCGCGCACCTGCATGTCCCAGGTCTTGCCGACGATCGTGACCACTGGCGTTTGCGCGTCGATCAGGGCCTTCAGGCAGGTGTCGGTCGCCGGGTCGGAATTCTTGCGGCGGGTCATCCCGAAAGCCGCAACCTTCGCGTGCTTGAGCGGGATCGAGCGCACGGCCTGAAAGTACTCGAAATCCTTGGGATTCGAGAGCGGGTAGCCGCCTTCAATATAGTCGATGCCCAGTTCGTCGAGACGGCGCGTGAGCAGCAGCTTGTCTTGTAGGGAAAAATTCACGCCCTCGCCTTGGCTGCCGTCGCGGAGGGTGGTGTCGTAGATGGAGACTTTCATGTTTCGGTCCAACGTCAACGGGAAACAAAAAACCCTGAAGCGATTCGCTCCAGGGTTGGGTTCTTGCAATCGAAAGGAACCGCCCGGAGCTACGCGAAATCGATAATCACCACGACGCCGTCAATGACGGCGGAGGTAATCGATACGCGAATCGGGTCGGGTCGGGTCATGGATGTACTGGTTTGTGCGCGGGGAAACTCTTCAGCAATATTAAGAACGGAACGAGAAAAAGTCAACGGTTCGAGCCGCTTGTGGCTTCGCGCTCGCTTTCACAAACAGAAAACGCGAAATCGTGAAAGCGAGCGCGAAGCCGCAAGCGGCTCAACTCATCGCCGGGCTGGGGATATGCCGTAGCCAGTGTTGGTCGTCGGAATCGGGAAAATCCGCGCGGAAGTGCGTGCCGCGCGATTCCTCGCGGCGGAGGGCGCTTTCAATCATCAAACGCGCGACCGTGAGCAGGTTTTGCAGTTCCCAGCCGGGGCGATCGTTGAACTCGCGGATCAGCACATAGCGGCACCAGAATTCGACGTCGTGGCGGGCTTCCATCAGGCGGGCGTGATCGCGGACGATTCCCATCTTGCGAACCATCAAGCTGCGCAGCGAATTCGTCAAGTCGGCGACGTCGAGCGTTTCTGTCGAAGCGTCCGGGTCGACCTGAAATCGCAAGGGGAGGGCGTGAAGATCGTCGGTGATCTTGCGGGCGGCCTCGGCCGCGCCTTGGGCGCAGAGGGTGCCGTAGACGAGCCCTTCGATCAGGCTGTTCGAGGCGAGACGGTTGGCGCCGTGCAGGCCGCTCGACGTCACTTCTCCGGCGGCCCAAAGACCGGGTAGCGTGGTGCGGCCCTGCATATCGACCGTGACGCCGCCGATCATGTAGTGGGCACCTGGGCGGACGGGAATGCGATCCTTGGTGATATCCAGCCCGAAGCCGCGGCAGACGCGGCCGATGCCGGGGAAACGCTCGCGAACCTTGGCCGGGTCAATGTGCGAGAGGTCGAGATAGACGTTCGGATGCTGCGTTCGCTCCATGCAGCGGAAGATGGCTCGCGAGACAATATCGCGTGGGGCGAGTTCGGCGCGGGGATCCTCGGCCGGCATGAAGCGGACGCCGTGGACGTCGCGGAGATAGGCCCCTTCGCCGCGTACGGCTTCGCTAATGAGCGAGCGGGCCGAGCCGGCGACGTAGAGAATCGTCGGGTGAAACTGCATGAATTCCATGTCGCGAAGCTGAACCCCGGCCCGATATGCGGCGGCCATGCCGTCGCCGGTGGCCACGGGCGGGTTGGTGGTCTCGCGGTAGACCATGCCGCAACCGCCGGCCGCGAGAATCACTTGCTTGGCCCAGATCAACACACGTCCGACGCCGGGTCGCCAGACGACCGCGCCGCGGCAGGTGCCCTCGTGCGTCAAGAAATCGAGGATGAAGGTCTCGTCACGCAGCGTGACGTTCGGCGATGCCTTCGCCTTCGCGATCAAGGCCCGCATGACTTCGTGACCGGTGGCGTCGCCGAGGGCGTGGACGATCCGCCGATGGCTGTGGCCGCCTTCGCGGGTCAGGGCCAGTTCGCCGTTCTCGAGATCGAACTCGGTACCGAAGCGGACCAGATCGCTGATTTGCTGCGGGGCCTCGCGGATGACCATTTCGACGACCTCGCGATTGCACAGGCCGGCCCCGGCGATCAGCGTATCGTCGATGTGATTGGCGAAATTGTCTTCGGGTGAGAGCACCCCCGCAATGCCACCCTGGGCGTATGTGCTGTTGCTTTCGCGGATAGCGTCCTTGGTGATGACCAGGACTTCGAGGTCGACGGGGAGTTCGAGCGCGGCCCGGATGCCGGCAATTCCCGCGCCGATGATCAGGACATCCGTGAACTGATGGATCGATCGCCGAGCGTCGAACGAGACGAGATAGCGATTGGGTGAGGACATGGAGTGAATGATATGGAACGGCGAATGTGAAGGGGGGGAGATCGGAATCGTTCAATTCTACACGCCCGCGCAAAATGAAGAAATTGAACCACAGAGGCACAGAGAACACAGAGAAGAATTCGACAAATGTCGGCTTTCTCTGTGTTCTCTGTGCCTCTGTGGTTCAACCTCTTATTTCTTAGACGGTCCGATTGGCTTGACCCCCGACACGTCCTCAGTGAACTTCTTGTACGATTCACCGAAGCCCGGGGGCGGAACGAGCTTGCCGCCTTGGAGCGGGTTGCCGGTGTCGCGTGGGCCGATTTCGATCTTCTCGGGGCCGCCTGAGTTCAAGCTTGTCTTGCCGGTGATGCGGTTGGGGAACTCACCCTTCTCGGCCTGTTCCAGTTGCTGCTTCATCTGGGCGACTTGCTTCTCGTACTTCTGCTGGAACTCGGCGATCTTCTCCGGCGACCAGCCAAGCTGCTTCTGGAATTCCTCGTTGGTGATGTTCTTCTTGAACTGCTCCAGGAGAAGTTCGCCGGCCTTGACCTTGTCTTTCAAGGCGGCCTTGTCCGCGTCGTCCTGTTTCTTGACCAGATCGTCCGTCGCCTTTTTGAATTCCTTCAACTTGTCCGGATCGGTCAGCATCTGGGCGATCTGCTTCTCCAGGTCGTTTCGCTTGGCGGGATCCTTGATGATCTCCTCAATCTTCTTCTTGGCATCCTCGATCTGTTTCGGATCCTTGCTCTGCAACTGCTTGACGAGTTCCTCAACCAGCTTGGGATCGACTTTGTCGTCCTTGGGCGGAACATCCTTCTTGGCGATGTTCTTGTCGGCCTGCTTGATGGCGTCGTCGAGTTTCTGCTTGGCGGTGGCGTCGCCAGTCGCTTGTTTCTGCTTATCCATTTCCTGGCGCACGCCGTCGGCGGTTTTGGGATCCTTGAGCATCTGCTCAAGTTTTTCCTGGGCCGCTTTCTGTTTGGCCGGGTCGTTGCCTTTAAGATCGTTGGCAATCTTCTCGACTTCCTTGGGATCGACCTTGTCGTCCTTGGGCGGCGGATCCTTCTTGGCGAAGTTCTTGTCGGCCTGCTTGATGGCGTCGTCGAGTTTTTGCTTGGCGGTGGCGTCGCCGGTTGCTTGCTTTTGCTTATCCATTTCCTGGCGCACACCGTCGGCGGTCTTGGGATCCTTCAGCATCTGCTCGAGCTTTTCCTGAGCGGCTTTCTGCTTGGCCGGGTCGTTGCCCTTGAGATCATTGGCGATCTTCTCGACTTCCTTGGGATCGACTTTGTCGTCCTTCGGCGGATCCTTCTTGGCGATGTTCTTATCGGCCTGCTTGATGGCGTCGTCGAGCTTCGCCTTGGCGTCCTTGTCGGCGGTCGCCTGTTTTTGCTTTTCCAGTTCGTTGCGGACGGCATCCTTCGTCTTCGGGTCTTGTAGTTTCTCTTCGAGCTTTTGCTGGGCGGCCTTCTGCTTTTCCGGGTCGACATTCTTGAGATCGTTGGCGATCTTCTCGACGTCTTCCTTAATCTGCTGCTGCGTCTTGGCCGCTTGCTCTTTGCGAGTCTGGTCGACAGATTTGCCGATCTGGTCGATGGCTTTATCGAATTGCTCTTTTTTCTTCGGATCGGTGATCTTGTCGCGCATCTCCTTGATCTGCTTGTCGGCTTGCTCTTTCTTCTTCGGATCCTTGTCGGCTTCCTTCATCGCGTTCTCAAGTTGCTGCTGAGCTTGCTTGCGTTCGTCGGCGTTGTCGCTCTGGAGTTGCTTGGCGAACTTCTCGATGTCCTCGGAGTTCGGTCCATCTTGGGGCGGCCCGTCCTTCTTGGCGACTTCGTCCTTCAACTGGTTCTCGAAATCTTTCTTCTTTTGCGGATCCTGGATGTTGTTCTTGATGTCGTCCAGTTGCTTCTTGACCTGCTCGCCCTTCATCGGGTCTTTTTTCTTTTTCTTCAGTTCGTCCACGGCCTCCTTCTTTTCCTCGGGAGTTCCGTTCTGGGCTTTCTCGGCCAGGTTTTGGACTTCTTTTTTCTCCTGGTCCTTCTTCTTCTGGTTCTCGCGTGCCAGGTTATGGGCGTCGTCGAGGCGTTGCTTGTTCTGCTTGCCTTGCTTTGTGCTCGGGTCGCCAGCGAGTTGCTGCAATTGCCTTTCAACGTCTTCGCGTGTCTTTGGATCTTCTAGCTCGTTCTCCAGATCCTTCTGGCCCTCGGCGCGCTTCTGCTCGTCGTCGCTCTTGATCTTCTCCGCGGCGTTTTGAACGCGTTCTTCGCGCTGGATATTTTTCGACTCCTTATCGACCTTCTGCTTGGCCTGGTCGAATTTCTCTTTTTCCTTGTCGTTGAGCTTGTTGCGGGCCTCTTCGAGTTTCTTCTCGTCCTCGTTCGCCTTCGCTGGGTTCTTTCGCCCCTCGTCGATGTTCCGCTTCAGTTGCTGCCGGGCTTCTTCGCGATCTTGGGGATTGTCGCTGTTGAGCTTGTCCGCGAGTTTCTGAACATCCTCGGGGCTCGGGCCGGGTTGTTGCGGGCCGTCCTTCTTGGCGACTTCGTCCTTCAATTGGTTCTCAAAGTCCTGCTTCTTTTGCGGATCCTTGATGTTGTTCTTGATGTCGTCTAGTTGCTTCTTGACCTGCTCGCCCTTCATCGGGTCTTTTTTCTTCTTCTTCAATTCATCCACGGCCTCCTTCTTTTCCTCGGGAGTTCCGTTCTGAACTTTGTTGGCGAGATCGTCAACTTCCTTCTTTTCTTGTTCCTTCTTCTTGAGGTTCTCGCGGGCTAAATTGGCCGCGTCTTCCAGTTGTTGTTTGCGTTTGCCCTCGGCATCGCCGGCCAGGTTTTGCAGTTGGCGATCGACATCGTCGCGTGTCTTCGGGTTTTCCATTTCCTTTTCGAGTTCTTTTTGGCCCTCGGCGCGGGTCTTTTCGTCCGGACTTTGGGTTTTCTCGGCGGCGTTCTTGACACGCTCCTCACGCTGGAGATTCTTCATCTCGTTGTCGATCTTCTGCGTCGCCTGGTCGAATTTTTCCTTTTCCTTGTCATTGAGCATGTTGCGGTGCTCGTCGAACTTCTTCTGCTGTTCCTCGGCCTTGGCCGGATCCTTCTTGGCCTGGTCCATCATCTGCTTCAGATCTTGCTTGGCTTGCTCGCGTTCCTTCGGCTTGTCGCTATCGAGCTTCTCGGCCAGTTTCTCGAAGTTTTCGGGTTTCTCCAACTGTTTGGGGTCGGCCCCCTTCTCGTCCATCTTGGGTTCGAGCATTTTCGGGTCGGGATTCATGGGATCGCCCATCTTGGGCTCGGACATGTTGCCGCCCTTGCCCATCGGGTTGCCCTTGTTGATGGCATTCTTGACCTGGTTCGCGTCCTGCTCGAGATTTGGGTCGGCCATCATCGGTTGCTCGTTCGGCATTGGGTTCATGCCGTCCATGGGCATGCCCCCTTTCATGGGGTTCATGCCTTGCATCGGTTGTCCCTGCATGGGCATGGGGTTTTGTTCGCCCATGTTGCCCTGTTGGCCGTCGTTCGGCTTGACCTGCTTCGGCTTTTGCTTGTCCTCGGCAATCTGCTGATCCTGTTTTTTCTCGTGATCCTGCTTCTCACGTTCGGCGTTCTGCTGGTTGGCCTGTTGCTGTTTCTGCTTCATCGGCTCCATCACGGGCGCGACGATCTTGAAGCGTTTCTTGAGCGACATGCCATTGTTGGGCCCCGGCGGAAGATCGCAGTTGTCGATCGCGTGAAGCCAATATTCGACGACCATGCCGGGCTCGAGTTTGAAGCCGGCACCCACGTCGCCTTCGGGTTTGAGTTTCGCGAGTTCGACGACGTCCTTGTAATCGACTTTCTTGAGCCCCAAGGAAATGCCGCCACGATACGGCCTCGGTACGAGCGGCTTCGGCGGCGCGGGGGAGATAACTTCCATCCGGAGGTTGATGCGATCGATCCCGTGGTCGTCTTCGGCAATCCCTTCGACCGCGAGGAAGCCGTTGATCGGCAATTCGATTTCTTGCGGCTCGGGCTTGGTGATTTCGATTCGCGGCTTCTCATCCTGCTTGACGTTGACTTTGAACGTCACCGGCTTGGCATCCTTCTCTTTCGTCTCCGGCGTCATCGATACGCGCATGTCGCCGTTTTGCATCATGGGGGGCAGGGTGAACTTGATCTGACGGCGTTCCTTGTCGATCGGTTCACCCACGATTGGCTGATCGTAGCCGGGGAAATCGATCGACGCCTTCTTGACCGGACGATTGGAATAGCCGACCAGAGTGACCTTGGTGCCGCGTTCCTCTTCGAGATGCGGCTGCGGCACCTCGCGCTGCGGGAACTTCTCTTGGCGCAGGTAGGCGGGGTACTCGAAGGAAACGTCGTAGAACGTGAACTTAGGTTCCGGATCCTCTAGTTCCAGGAGATACTTTTTCGACTTGTAATTTTCCCCGGATACTGTTGAGAAGCGGATGGTATACGTGCTCTGTTTTTCCATCGGGACGACGAAGCGAATCGACGCCGGCGATCGTGGCAACCACGCCGTCAATTTCCAGGTTGCCGGCCAGCAGGGGTTGATTGGCGCGGGCGGTCAAAGTAGCGGTCGAGCTGTACCAGGCCTTCAGGCCTTTTAGGTCCGACTCACGCGACTTCGTCGTTTCGAGATTCGTATGCTTCGGGTAGGTGTATTCCACTTCCCAGCCCATGATCTGGGGGATGATGCGGAGCTTCACGTCGTACTCGCGCGTCTCGACTTTGCCGACGGCCACTTTCCACTGGAAACCGTTGCGGACCTGATTGGCGGGGATGGTCACGCCAAACACGTCCTTTTGCCCTTCGACCTTTTCGAGCGGCCGCATGTGGGTTTCCGCGTCGTCCTTGTAGTGGAAGCGAAGTTGCGGGGCGTCGGGGTCGGTCTTCTCCGGTATGCGGCCGCTGAGTTTTACTTCGATGCGAAGTTCCTCGCCTTGCAGCACCGTGGTGTCGCCGGTCTTTGGGGCGACAAGGGCCAGCGTCGTTCGGGTCGGCGGCAAGAACATGGCAATCACAGCGGCGATCAGGAAGATGACCGCGAACCCACCGAGCCAAAGGATCTGTCGCTTTTGAATGGCTTGATTGAGATCGACACGCTTCATGTCGCGGGCAGCACGGTTGCCGATGGCGGTCTTCACGGAGTTGGGGACTTTATCGTCGTCCTTGAGATCGACGTAGTTGATGACGCTATTCTTGGCGTCGGCAATCGACATCTCGACTTTGTGGGCGGCG